>NZ_JBSHDU010000074.1:0-39999 GCF_053616475.1 Streptomyces sp. NPDC055815
CGCGAGAAGCGCGGGGCGGCCCTTTTCGCTACTTCTGGCCCACCAGAACGCCATGGAAGTTGTAGGTCCAGCTCTTGCCGCCGGGGACGGAGAGCTTGACGTAGGGCCGCCCGTCCTTGCCGGCGAAGAAGGTGGCGGTGTGCCCGTCGGGCAGCTTGACGACCTTGGTGGTGTTGCGGGGGACCTGCTTCTTGGGAGCGGGCTTGGGCTTGGGGGCGGGCTTGGGGGCGGGTGCCTTGTCCAGCCAGGAGGAGACGGTGCCGTCGGGCCGGAGGACGACGTGGAGCCCGTTGTTCTCCCCGTACGCGGGCTTGCCGTCGCTGCTGACGAGGGTGTCGATCAGCGAGCCGCCACCGTAGATCTCGGCGGAGAAGCGCCCGGGCCCGTCCTTGTAGACCTTGGCGAGGGACCCGTCGGCAAGGTCGACGTTCCGCCAGAAGACGGACTGGTCGCCGGCGTCCTGGCCGTCGGCGTCCTGGTCACTCGCGCCCTGGTCACCCTTGGCCGGGGCCGGGGCCGGGGAATCGGCGGCGAAGGCGGCCCCGGCGGCCGGCAGGAGGAGGGAGGCGACGGCCCCGGTGGCGACGGCGGCGGTACGGACGGAACGACGGGTGAGACGCATCGGAAGAGCTCCTTGCTCGGGTCGCTGACATCTCTGAAGCTACGAGTACGACATTGAGGTGATACGTCGGATTTGTAACAGCGCCCCCGCGCCTCCCTCACAACCACGTCACGCCCGTCGGTCCCCTAGGGGATGTCACAGCTCAGTGGCAAGCACCGGCCTGTGGAGCGACCACCCGTCAGAACCGGGTACGTTCGACGACGTGGCTGGATTCAGGAACGGACGCGGCCGGGACAACCGCCCCCCGCAACAACGACCGCAGCAGGCGCCGTACGGGTACAACGCGGCCCCGCCGCCCCACCCGCAGCAGCAGTGGCAGCAGCCGCCGCAGGGGCAGTCGTACGGGCAGTCGTACGGGCAGCAGGGGCAACAGCCCTACGGGGAGCCGGAGTACTTCGGCGAGCCGTACGGCGGGCAGCAGCACCAGCAGCACGCGGCGGCGGCGAACAACCCGGGCCACACCCAGATGTTCAGCGTCGACGACCCGTACGGGCAGCCGGGGCAGCCCCCCGCCCCCGTACCGACGGGCCCCCGGCTCCCGTGGAAGGCGCTGCTGAGCGGCATCGTGCTCCGCCCGGCGGACACGTTCCTGCGGATGCGGGACCACGCCGTCTGGGGACCGGCACTGATCGTCACGTTCCTCTACGGACTCCTCGCGATCTTCGGCTTCGACAAGGCCCGCGAAGAGGCGATCAACGCCACTCTGTCGACGGCGATCCCGTACGTCCTGATGACCGCCCTCGGCTTCGTGCTGGGCGGCCTGATCCTGGGCGCGGTCACCCACACCCTGGCGCGCCAGCTGGGCGGCGACGGCGCCTGGCAGCCCACGGTCGGCCTGTCGATGCTGATCATGTCGATCACGGACGCGCCGCGCCTGCTCTTCGCCCTCTTCCTGGGCGGCGAGAACGGCCTGGTGCAGGTGCTCGGCTGGGCGACCTGGCTGGCGGCGGGCGCGCTGTTCACGGTGATGGTGAGCCGCTCGCACGACCTGCCGTGGCCGAAGGCGCTGGGAGCGTCGGCGATCCAGCTGGTGGCACTGCTGAGCCTGATCAAGCTGGGCATGCTCTGACCGACGTACACGCACGGAGAAGGCCCCCACCGCACGCGGTGGGGGCCTTCCTCATGACGCGGTGCTCAGGCGTCGAGAACCTGGCCCTCGCGCTTCACGACGGGCGGTTCGACCGACCAGGGGAAGTTGATCCACTCGTCGGTCTTCTTCCACACGTACTCGCACTTCACGAGGGAGTGGGACTTCTCGTAGATGACGGCGGAGCGGACCTCGGCGACGTGGTCGACGCAGAAGTCGTGGACGAGCTTGAGCGTCTTGCCGGTGTCGGCGACGTCGTCGGTGATCAGGACCTTCTTGTCGGAGAAGTCGATCGCGTCCGGCACGGGCGCGAGCATGACGGGCATCTCCAGGGTGGTCCCGACCCCGGTGTAGAACTCCACGTTCACGAGGTGGATGTTCTTGCAGTCCAGGGCGTAGGCCAGCCCGCCGGCGACGAACACCCCGCCGCGGGCGATGGAGAGCACGATGTCGGGCTCGTAGCCGTCGTCGGCGATGGTCTGCGCCAGCTCGCGGATGGCGGTGCCGAAGCCCTCGTACGTCAGGTTCTCGCGTACTTCACTCATGCCTGCGACCGCCTCACACCTGGGTCCGATGGAAGTTCATGTAGGAACGGGAGGCCGTCGGCCCCCGCTGGCCCTGGTACCGCGAGCCGTACCGCTCGCTCCCGTACGGGAACTCGGCGGGCGAGCTCAGCCGGAACATGCACAGCTGGCCGATCTTCATGCCGGGCCAGAGCTTGATCGGCAGGGTGGCGAGGTTCGACAGCTCCAGGGTCACGTGCCCCGAGAAACCGGGGTCGATGAACCCGGCGGTCGAGTGCGTGACCAGCCCGAGCCGCCCCAGAGAGCTCTTCCCCTCAAGCCGCGACGCGATGTCGTCCGGCAGGGTGATGACCTCGTAGGTCGAGGCGAGCACGAACTCGCCCGGGTGCAGGATGAACGCCTCGTCGCCCTCCGGCTCGACCTCACGGGTGAGGTCCAGCTGCTCGACGGCGGGGTCGATGTGGGGGTAGCGGTGGTTCTCGAACACCCGGAAAAAGCGGTCGAGACGCACGTCGATGCTCGACGGCTGCACCATGGATTCGTCGTACGGGTCGATGCGCACCCGTCCGGCGTCGATCTCGGCCCGGATGTCCTTGTCTGAGAGAAGCACGCCCCCACGATACGCAGAGGGCGCGGACCTGCCCCAATCGGCAGCCGTCCGCGCCCGGCACCGCACGGCTCAGCGCCGCCCGACCTCCACCGGCACCGCGTGCCGCAACCGCGCACACCGCGGACAGCGAATGAGCCGCCCGGGCCCGATGCGCCCGGCACCGAGCTGCTGAAGCGGGAACGACGCGGTACTGAACACATGCCCTTCGGCACAACGGACGACGGTGCGCTCCATCGAAGCCATCAAGTCCCTTCCCCTACACATGTGGTGGACGATCAGCCACATTAGGGGATGAAGGGGGCGCCCTCCACGCGGCACTCCGCACGACGGAAGCCATGAGCTTCGCCTCAAGTGGCGCATGGGGTACAGTGTGCAACGATGCGGCACGGATCACCCGTCCGCTGTGCGGATGTAGTTTAATGGTAGAACATGAGCTTCCCAAGCTTATAGCGCGGGTTCGATTCCCGTCATCCGCTCCATAGCGAAGCCCCAGGTCAGAGACCTGGGGCTTCGTGGTCGTCCAGACCTGTTGGGGGCCGCGTGCCATTCGCGTGCCATAGGGGCCCGGACTGCACGTCGTGAGCGGGCTGGGGGGACGATCCGTCCCGCCGGCTTGGCGGGCATGTCCATCTCCTGGCGGTTCAGCGCCGAAGCGTTCAAACAGATCTTGGACCGGTTCGTCCAGGACGGGTACCGGCCCGCCCTGTCTCTTGGACGACTGCCGGCGGTCAACGAGGACAGCGACCTAGATGATTCGTGCGAGCCACTCAGCATTGGAAGATGTGCTGCTTCCCGCGAATTGGCTGAGCAAGGTCACGTGTGGCCCAGGCCCCACAGTGGGAGTGGTCACCAAGCTCGGCACCACCTACCGCGGTTCCGTGTCCGACATCGTGAGGCGAGCACCGGAAACCGACGGGGACGACTGACTGAAGCTCGTTCGAGAACGTGTCGGTGGCTCGGGAAGACCATCGGGTCCTGAGCCGACGCCGGCCGACTTCGAGCACCACATGCGCCAGCGAGTCGCAAGGGGATCTTGGCGATGACGGTCGGCCATGCCCTCGACAACTCAGTCTCCAAGATCCCGACCTCGTCACCCGCGATCAGCTCTGCGACTCCTCGCGGCGTCCCAGAGCGGCCGCATCGGGTACGACGAGCAGCTTGCCGGTGGTACGCCGAGCCTCCAGATCGCTGTGGGCCTGGGCGGCCTCGGACAATGCGTAGCGGCCCGTCACGGTGACCTCAAGCGCCTTGGAGCGCACCCACTCGAACACATCGGCGGCCCGTCGGAGCAGTTCGGACCGATCGGCGATGAAGTCCCCGAGGCTGGGCCGGATCAGGGTCAGCGAACCGCCGTGGGCGAACCGAATCGGATCGAACGGCGGCACGGCACCACTTGCCGCACCGAAGAGCACGAGATGGCCGCGGGTTCGCAGGCTGGCGAGGCTCGCATCGAAGGTGTGCGCGCCGACGCCGTCGAAGACAACCGGCAGTCCCTGACCGCCGTTGAGCCGCCTCACCTCGGCTGCGAGATCGTCGACCGCGGAGGAAAGGATCACCTCAGCGGCCCCGGCACGCTTCGCCAGCTCGGCCTTCGCCGTGGTCGACGTCGTGCCGATCACCCTGCCGCCGAGATGGGTGATGAGCTGGGTCAACAGCAGCCCCATGCCGCCGGCAGCCGCATGCACGAGCACCGTGTCGCCCCCCTGAACCGGGTAGGCGTCCTTGACGAGATAGTGCGCGGTCATGCCTTGGAGGAGCACGGCGGCGGCTGTCTCGAAGCCGATGTCGTCGGGCAGCGGCACCAGCCGGGAGGAGTCCACGACGGCCCGCTCGGCATACGTGCCCGGAATCTCCACCCAACCGACCCGGTCCCCGACCGCGACGTCAGCGACGCCGGGTCCGACTTCGACGACCGTGCCGGCGCCCTCAGCGCCCGGGGTGAAGGGCAGCGGAAGGCTGTACCGGCCTTCGCGGTGGTAGACGTCGAGGAAGTTGACCCCGGACGCGGCGACCGCCACGACCGCTTCGCCCGGACCCGGCCGCGGCTGGTCCACCTCGGCCTCCCGCAGCACCTCGGGACCGCCCACTTCGTCCACCTGAATCGCTCGCATGACCCTCCAATGACGGCTCGTTCCCCCACCAACCCCGTTGATGGGGGAACGATTCCCGGCAAGCAGACCAGCCCGCCGCCCCGGCCACAGCCCTGTCCGGCGACCCGCACCACACTTGGTGACCGGTCCCGCCTGCAAAGCGGCCGGCGGCCCCCGACCGAGCCGGCCAGCGAGAAACCCCACATGAGGGGGCGTCATCCGCTCGTGAACGAAGGCCCTGGTCGGACCAGGGCCTTCGTCGTCGTCGAGACGTGGCGGAGCAGTGACGACCGCGCGCTCGGCTGCCGTCCGCATGCCGCTTCTGGACCTACTGGGGCGGTTGGGGCTCCGGCCCCGGAGGCACGGGAGGTCCTGCCGTCCGGGTCCTGCGGCCGTCGGCGGACAGCAGGGCGATCACCGCGAGCACCGCGAGGAGGATGAGCACCAGGAGCAGGATGGTGAGGACCGTGGGGTGGTTCCACAGGGCGAACAGCAGGGCGATGAGCAGCAGGGCGCCGACGGTCAGCCACTTGCGGTGGGCCTCCGTCCAGGTGCCCACGGGGCCGGTGTGGAGTCCGTGGCCGCCCCACCAGCCCGCGGCGGAGTCGGCCCCGTGCTCGGCCGTGGAGCGGGTGGCGCGCGCCAGTCGGCCGGGGCCGATGAAGTAGGCGCCGAGGGCGATGACGATGCCGAGCACGATCGCGGTGCGCAGGGCGATCCGCAGGAAGTGGAGCAGGTGGTCGAAGACGGCTGCCGCGGCTGCCTCGGACTGCACCTGCGGCGGCAGGTGGTCCAGGTAGTAGCGGCGGGCGATGACGAGTCCGATGGCGACGACGAGGCAGGCGAAGGCGGCGCCCAGGGCGGTCTTCGCCAGGGCGCGCCGGCGCCGGTGGGCGAGAAACACGCCTGCCGCGGCGAGCACCACCGTGATCACGGGCAGCCAGTTGCCGAGGACGTCGAGGGCGTGCGCGGCGCCCTGCATCTTCTCCAGCTTGTCGGACTGGAAGAGGACCATCTGCTTGTCGACGTCCGGGATCTTCTCGGCCGGCTCCAGGCCCGCGTCCACCAGCTCCTGCTTGACCCGCTCCACGGCGGTGCCGACGTCGAGGGTGACGGTGCCCTCCGAGACGTCGAGCGCTCCACGGCCCTTCCCGGTCAGGGCGTGCACCACGGCCGTGTGGGCGGCCCGGTTGGCGGTGACCCACACCTTCTCGAACCGGTCGCTCTCGACGAAGCGGGTGGCCACCTTGTCCGCGGCCGCGTTCACCGCGTCGTCCAGCTGCGGGGCGAGACCCCTGACGGCCTTGGCCGCGCGCGGCGGCAGGCCCTGTGACTGCAGCCAGGCCGCGATCTCGGCGGTGACCTCCTTGCCGTCGACCCGTACGTCGACGGCGTGGACGATCCGGTTGTGCGCGGCCGCCTCGATCGCCGGGTCGGAGGCGAGCGGTTTCATCGTCGCGACGTAGCGGTCGGTGTCGAGGGCGATGTCGTGCACCCACACGGTCAGCACCGACACGGGGACGAGAATGCAGGCGAGGACGATCAGGACCGCCGAGCCCACCTTCCGGGCGATTCTTCCCGGGCCGGCCAGGTGCGACTTTCCGCCCGAGGGCGAACCCTCCTGCGCGGGGTCATGCGGTGGTTCCTGCGGGCTTGCCATCCGTCCTCCAGACAGAGTCGCGGCCTGTCGCCGCCGCTGGAATCCATTCCTCCCGATCGCCGTGGAGTCGGCATCCCGAAGTGCGCCATCCGGAGCCAGGCACGCGGCGTCGGCGGGCAGGACGCGGGGCGGCACGGGCACCGCCGTCCACGCCGTGTCGATGCCGGGTGGACACCGCCCGGGCGGCCGTGGCCGCGTCCGGCGGCCGGCCGGCCGCCGGCTTGGTGCACGTTCTTCCCGTCATCCGCTCGTGGACGAAGGCCCTGGTCGGAGACCAGGGCCTTCGTCGTTGCCGAGGCACCCTCCCCCTACGTTGCGGGGCTGCCGCTCAGGAGAGTGCCCGGCGGAGTGCGTGCTTGTCGGGCTTGCCGATGCCGCTGAGCGGGATGGCCTTCAGGACGTGGAACGTGTGGGGGACGTGGAGACCGCTCTTGCGGGCGGCGACGAAGCGGCGCAGCTCCTCGATGTCGGTGCTGTGGCCGCGGGCGGGCACGATGGCGGCGTGGACGTGCTCGGACGTGTCGTCATGACGCATGCCGAAGACGGCGCACTGGGCGACGGCGGGGTGGGCCGTCAGCACCTCCTCGATCTCGCTGGGATAGACCCGGGTGCCGTCGACGGTGATCGTGTCGTGGCCCCGGTCGGCGAGGAAGAGGTAGCCGTCGTCGTCGAGGTAGCCGATGTCGCCGGTGCGCACCCAGCCGTCGTGCAGCACGCGGGCGGTCAATTCGGGCTGCTTCCAGTAGCCGTTCATGGCGCTGTGGGCGCGGGCGTGGATCTCGCCTTCGCTGCCGGCCGGGCGAGCACTGCCATCCGGGTCGACGATGCGGAGTTCGACTCCGGGCATGGCGCGGCCGACGGTGATCTGCCCGTGCCGGCCGACGCGGTCGTGCTCCTCGGGCAGGACTTCGGTGAGCCCGAGCGTCTCGTTCTGCCCGTACCAGCTGTGCAGCACCTTCCCGAAGACGCTTTCGGTCTGCCGCAGCCTGGACGTCGACGCGGGGCTGCCGCCGTAGGTGACCTGCCGGACGCTGGAGGTGTCGGTGGCGGGCAGCGCGGGATGGTCGAGGAGCTGGTGCAGGAGAGGCGGCTGAAGGAACAGCCGGGTGATCCGCTCGCGTTCGATCGCCGCGAGGGCCTCGCCGGGATCGAAGGCGGGCTGCAGGACGACGGAGCCGCCCTGGAGGAGCGCCACGTCCGCCCAGAGCCCCGCGATGTGCGTGAGCGGCGTGCATGCCAGATAGCGGGGCGGGGCGCCCGTGGGGGAGCACAGGTGGTCCAGGGTGCGGCGGTACGGGCCGTGCTTCATCTGCAGGCTCTTCGGCAGCCCGGTCGTGGTGCCGCCGGTGTGCCGGATGCACCAGTCGTCGGCGGCGCCGACGGGCACGGTGACGGGCGCCGACGGCTGCCCGGCCGCCGCCGCGCTGATGTCGTCGGCGTGCGGATGCGGGCCCAGTGTCGCCAGCATCGGCACGTGGAGGAGCGGCTTCAGCCGGTCCAGGTCCGCGTACCGGGTCGGGTCGGCCAGCAGCAGCTCGGTGTCGGCGACGTCCACCAGGTGCGCCAGGGCGTCCGCGTTCAGCCCCTCGTACAGGGGTGTCACGCGCGCCCCGGCCAGGTTGGCCGCGTAGCGCGCGACGAGCGCCTGAGGGGTGTTGCCGGTGAGCAGGGAGACGGTCTGCCCGGGCCGGACGCCGCGCGCGATCAGCTCGCGGGCGAGCCGGTGGATGCTGTCGCGCAGCTCGCCCGCGGTGATCTGCCGACGGTCGGGGCAGATGATCACGGGCAGGGCGGGATGGCGCGCCAGGGTGTGGAGGAGGGCGTCCGTGTAGGTGACGAAGCCGTGGTCGGCGGAATCGGGCGTCACGGTCGTCTCGGGCCGGAGGTCGGACATCTGTGTCCTTCGAGAGGTGGGCGAGAGGAGTGCGGTGGCGGACTGGTGGTCGTGGGGCGCCGGGGGGGCCGTCACGGGACCAGCGCGGCCGGCCTGGCGTGGTGTTCGAGGGGCGTGAGGTACGGCAGGTCGTCGAGGGGCTGATCGGTGAAGAAGCGATCCAGCAACTCGGACATCTCCAACGGCCGTTCGAGATGGCAGAGGTGGTCGGCGCCCCGGATCAGGGTGAAGACGCTTCCGGCGATGGTTGCGGCGACCTCGCGCCCGAGGTCGGGGTGGGTGAGGCTGTCGTGTTCACCGGTGAAGACCAGCGCCGGAACGTCCCGGACACCCCCGGGCCGTAGCCCCTGCCAGTCGATGACACGGTAGGTCGAGGCGAGATGCCGGGGGATGTCGGCCTGCGTGACCGAACCCATCGTGCGGGCGAGGACGCGGGTGACGACCGCGCGCTTGTGGACGTCCCGCTCGGCGGGGGACAACAGGGCCGCGATGCTCATACGGGCGTAGGCGCCGGCGTCGCCCGACTCCAGGGCGTCGGCCATCGTCCGCAGCGCGGCGCGCTGGTCCGGCGGGTAGACGGGAGCGGCGCCCACCAGGGCCAGGCGGGCGACGCGCTCGGGATGCTCCTGGGCCAGGCCGTAGGCGATCGGCATGGCGTAGGAGGCCCCGAAGAGGTTCACCCGTCCCAGGCCCAGCCGGTCCAGCAGGTCCGCCAGCGCACCGGTGAGGAAGTCGAAGTCGTACGCGGCGGGCAGTACATCGGCCGCGCCCGATCCCGGCAGGTCCACGCTGATGACGGTCGCGGAGGCCGCCCAGCGCGCTTCGAGCCGCTGATAGGCGTACATGTCCTGGAAAGCGCCGCCGAGTACGACGACGGGCTCGGTGGCGGGAGCGGCGTTCTCGACGATCCGGCACCGGTAGCCGAAGTCGTCGAAGGCGAGGTGACGGATCTTCTCACTGTTCACGCCCGGTCAACAGGGACATACGGGCATAGGTCACGCGAGGGGTGATCATCTGACCGGTCCTGTCCCGCCCGGCCTGTCCGGAACCCTCCGGCCGCCGCCTGGTCGGACGGGCCGGAGGAGGCCGGCGGCAGAGGGCCGTCAGGGCCGTCCCTCGGCTGTCGCCAGAGGCGCTGGGGCCGCGGCTCGGCGGCCGGGCAGCAGTGCTGCCGCGAAGACGGCGCAGAGGGTGAGGGCGGTCGTCAGGCCGAAGGCGTGGGCGAAGGCCGTGGCGGTGTGGCCGCCGCGCTGGAGCAGGACGGCGAGGGCGGCGATGCCGAAGGAGCCGCCGAGCTGCTGGAGGATGCGCGTCGTGGTGCTGGCGTCCGCGACCTGGGAGTCGTCCAGTCCCTGATAGGCACCGACGGTGACGGCGAGGTTGACGGCGCTCGTACCGAGACCACGGAGGAACAGAGCGACACCGATGACCGAGCCCTCCCCCACCGAGGCGGCGAAGGGCCACGTCGCGACCGCGCTCAGCAGCAGGCCGGTCACCACGACCGGGCGCGGCCCGATCCTGTCGGTGAGCACGCCGGCCACCCGCGCCGCCAGCGCGCCGATGCCCTGCGGAACGAGCAGGAGACCGGTGGCGACGACGCCCTTGTCGAGGACGAGCTGGCAGTACAGGGGCAGCAGGAACATCCCGCCGTACATGGTCGAACCGCCGACGAACATCAGCACCGACGTCGCGGCGAAGGACCGCAGCCGAAACAGGCGCATGTCGATGAGGGGCGCGCTGCTCCTCAGGCTCCGTCCGACGAACGCGGCGACCAGGACGGTCCCCGCCGCCATCGGCAGGAGTGCCCGCCCTCCTCCCGCACCGTCCTGGCCGCCGCACTGCGAGAGCCCGTACACGAGCGCGGTCAGGCCCGGGCAGACCAGCACCAGCCCCACGACATCGAGGCGGGAAGCCCGCTGCCGACGATCACTGGGTACGCCCCGCCAGGCGAGGAACAGCGCGAGCGCGCAGACGGGCAGGTTGACGTAGAAGATCCAGCGCCAGTCGAGATGCCCGAGCAGCAGCCCGCCGAACACCGGCCCCAGGACCGGGCCGAGGAGGGCCGGCAACGAGACGACCGCGACGAGCCGCCCGACCTGTCGGCCGCCGCTGGCCCGGATGACGATGGTCTGCAGGACCGGCATCATCAGCCCCCCACCGGCCCCCTGCACACTTCTGAACGCGACCAGCGACCCGGTGCTCCAGGCGCAGGCGCACAGCAGCGAGCCGACGGAGAACAGGGCCAGCGCGCCCAGCCAGACCCGCCGCGTCCCGAACCGGTCACCGGCCCAGCCGCTCACCGGCATGACCATCGCGAACGCCAGCAGGTAGGCGGTGCTCACCCACTGCACGGTCGTCGTCGGGGCACCGAGGTCGTCGGCGAGGGCGTCGACCGCGACGGAGACGATCGTGCTGTCGAGCAGCGGAGCGAAGGCACCCACAGCGAGAACGCCGCACAGCCTGAGCAGGGCGGGATCAAGGCGTTCCTTGGGCATGTGACCCCCTCGGTCGACACGGATTCGCTCCAGCCCTCGGGGTCGGAAAGCCGCAGAGCGAGGAAGGGCGGAGCACCCACCGCGGCGACCGCCCGCCGATGCCGTGGAATGGATGCGCTCCGACAACGATCAGAAGACCGCTGCCGTCACGGGCCGCCCACCCCGGCACACACGCCGGACTCCCGGGCCCTCCGCGGGCTCCCGCGTTGCGACGTGAAGGGGGGTCAGACCCTGGCCTCTTCCCTGGCCCCGGCCGGTGCGGTCGAGGTCGTCTTCGGTGCCCGGCGTCCGGGCATCCACCAGTTGGCCTTGCCGCACAGTTCCATCACCGCCGGGACGAAGAACATCCGGACGACGGTGGCATCGATGAGCACGGCGACGGCCATGCCCAGGCCTCCCTGCTTGACGGCGACATCGGGACCGAGCAGTGAGGTGGTGAAGACGGCGATCATGATGGCGGCCGCGGCCGTGATCACCTTGGCGGTCCGCGCCAGCCCCGCCGCGACGGCCGTGCGGGTGTCGCCGGTGCGCTCGTACTCCTCACGGACCCGCGAGATCAGGAAGACCTGGTAGTCCATCGACAGGCCGAACAGGATCGGGAACATCATCATCGGTGTCCACGTCGTGACCGGCATGGCGGCGGGGAACCCGAGGGCCGTGCCGAGCCATCCCCACTGCACGACCGCCACCAGCACGCCGTAGGAGGCGCCGATCGACAGCAGGTTCATCACGGCGGCCTGCAGGGCGATCGTGACCGACCGCACCAGCGCGACCAGCAGCACCATGGACATCGCGACGACGACCCCGATCATCAGGGGCAGGCGCGCGCCGACCTCGTCGGCGGTGTCGATGGTGCCGGCGTTCGGTCCGCCGACGAGGACCCGTGCGCCGCCCGGGGTCCCGGGCAGCACGTCGTCGCGGAGCTTGTGCACCAGGTCCGCGGTCGCCTCGTCCTGGTATCCGGTGGTGGGGAAAGCGATGAAGGTGGCGGCCTTCCCGTCCTCACTGACCCGCGGCGGGGTGGCGTGGGCAATGCCCTCGGTCCTGCCGACCGCTTCGACGACGGGACGCAGATCGGCGTCCTCGGAGCCGAGCTCGGTGGCGAAGACCAGAGGTGCGCCGTAACCCGGACCGAAGCCCTCGGAGAGGATCTCGTACGAGAGGTAGCTGCTGCGGTCGCGAGGCTGGACGCCGGCGTCGGGCTGGCTCAGCCGCATCGACAGCGTGGGCGCGGCCAGCACCAGCAGGATCCCGCCGGCGCCGAGTGCGGCGACCAGCGGCCTGCGCTGCACCACGCCGGCCCAGCGCTCGGCGAGCGTACGGCGCTGCCGGGACGGTGCGTCGCCGCACCGGTTCCGGCGGGATGCGCGGCGAGGCAGGCGCAGCGAGTTGATCCTGTGTCCGGTGAAGCCCAGGAACGCGGGCAGCAGCGTCAGGGCGGCGATCATCGTGACCAGCACCGTGATCGACGTGGCGACGGCCAGCCCGGTCATCAGCCGCTGTCCCATGACGAGCAGGCCCATCAACGCGATCACGACGGTCGTGCCGGCGAAGAGCACCGCATGACCCGCGGTGGCGATGGCCTTGACCGTGGCGCTCTCGGGGTCGTCACCGTCCCCGAGGCCGTCCTTGTAGCGGGTCACGATGAACAGCGCGTAGTCGATGCCGACGCCGAGGCCGATCATCGCGCCGAAGGTCAGAGCGAAGTTCGGCGCGGGGACCAGGTGCCCCACCAGCTTCATCAGGGCGAGACCGCCCACGATCGCCAGGCCGGCGGTCACGAGCGGCAGGCCCATGGCCACCAGCGATCCGAAGGCGATGAACAGGATCACCGCCGCTGCCAGGAGACCCACGCTCTCGGCCGGGCCCTGCGGGGGTGTCTCGGCCTTTTCGGCCATGTACCCGCCGAGGGCAAGCGTGACGCCGTCGTCGGAGGCCTTCTTGACCGTGTCCACCAGGGGCTTGACCTCGCTCTTCTCCACCTCCTTGGCGCTGAGCGGGATGGTCGTGCGGGCGATGCGACGGTCCTTCGTCACCAGGCTCTTGTCCTGGTACGGCGAGGTCACCGGTCCGGTGACAGGCGAGGCGGCCAGATCGGCGATGGCCTTCTCGATCCTCTGCCTGGCGGCAGGATCGTCGATCCCCTTGTCGGCCTTGATCGCCAGAGTCAGCCTGTCCCCTTGCTCCTTGGGGAAGTGCTTCTCCATCAGCTGCTGCGCCCTGGCCGACTGCGAGTCTCCTCCGGAGAAGTCGTCGTCGGGGGCGGCGCCGTAGCCGAATCCGGCGAACGCCACGGCGGTCACACCGATGATCCAGATCAGGAGGACCAGGCGGCGGCGCCGGAAACAGAAGCGGCCCAGTGCCGCCAGAGCCCCGCCCGTGGGGGCGGTCTCGATGGCCATCATCGTCTCCTCGGGTCCCTGCCCCTCTCTCACGCGGACGCGCGCACGTGGACGGTGCGGCCGGCCGGTCGGCCGGTGCGGCGGGAACGGGCCGGGGCATGGGCATCGGCGGCGAGCGGCTGGACCGAAGCGTGCGCGGCCGCGGGTGCGGCAAGTACGTGACGGACGGACATGAGGTGCTCCTTCTCCTCGTACGACTCCTGCTCCTGGATGTCGTCCGATGCTGTCCGCCGGACCTGCCGCCGGTCGTCCCGCGTACGGACCCACTTCGCGCTGCCGCCGGTGGCGTACGCGGCTACCGCGGACGCGGCAGAAGCCGCGCGGGTACCGCGGACGCGGTAGGCGGTCGGTCATCCACGAGCCGGACTCGCCCGCGACGACGTCTGGCTAGGGTGCGCACATGGGCATACGACGGTTCGGTGTACCGGCTGGTGTCGGGGACTGGCTGATCGCCGTGGGCGTGGCGGCGCTGATGCTGGGCGACGGCTGGTCGGGGGAGCACCCCGACGCGGGGCCCGACCTGCTCGGCTACGCCCTGCTCGCGGTCGGCGGCCTGGCGCTGGCCGCGCGCCACAGGGCTCCGGTCGTCGTCCTGGCCGTCACCGGGCTGTGCGCGGTGGGCTATCAGGCGGCCGGGTTCGACGTGCTCACCGTCGCGTACCTGGTCGCGGTGTACGCCGCGGTGCGGGCCGGGCGGCGTGTCCTGGCGGTGACGGCGTCCGCGACCCTGCTGGTGTCCCTGCAGCTCACCGCCCTGATCTTCCGCGACGGGCCCATGCGCGAGGTGTCGGTGCAGGCCCGCGGCACCCTGGAGATCGCCTGGCTCGTCGCCGCCTTCGCCGCGGGGGAGGCGTTGCGGCAGGCGGAGCAGCGGGCGGAGGAGGCCGAGCGCACCCGGGAGGAGACCGCGCGGCGCCGCGCCGACGAGGAACGGCTGCACATCGCCCGGGAACTGCACGACTCGCTCACCCACCAGATCTCCGTCATCAAGGTGCAGTCCGAAGTCGCCGTCCATGTGGCCCGCAGACGCGGCGAACAGGTGCCGGACGCCCTGCTCGCGATCCAGGAGGCCGGGCGTGAGGCGAGCCGGGAGCTGCGCGCGACCCTGGAGGCGCTGCGCGACGACGACACGGCCCCGCCGCGCGGGCTCGCCGACGTACCGGAACTGGTGGAGCGGGCCGGCCGGACCGGTCTGGAGGCGACGCTGACGATCGAGGGGCAGCGGCACGACGTGCCGGCCGCGGTGGGCCGGACCGCCTACCGGATCGTCCAGGAGTCGTTGACCAACATCGTCCGGCACGCCGCCGCCACCACGGCATCGGTCCGGATCGACTACCGGCCCGACGCCCTCGCGCTCCGCATCGACGACGACGGCAAGGCCACACCGGGCACCGCCCCTGTGCCCGGCGTCGGGCTGCTCGGCATGCGCGAACGCGTCACCGCCCTCGGCGGCCTCCTGCGTGCCGAACCGCGCGGCGAGGGCGGCTTCACCGTCCGGGCCGAACTCCCCGTGGAGCGAACCTCGTGATCCGAGTCCTGCTGGTCGACGACCAGCCGCTCATCCGCAGCGGATTCCGCGCACTCCTCGACCTCGAGGACGACATCGAGGTGGTGGCCGAGGCCGCCGACGGCAAGGAGGGCCTGGCGCTCGCCAGGGAACACCTGCCCGACATCGCGCTCATCGACATCCAGATGCCGGTCGTCGACGGCATCGAGGCGACCCGGCGCATCGCCGCGGACCCGGCCCTGACCGGGGTGCACGTCGTCATCCTGACCAACTACGGCATGGACGAGTACGTCTTCGACGCGCTGCGCGCCGGCGCCGCGGGCTTCCTCGTCAAGGACATCGTCCCGGACGACTTCCTGCACGCCGTCCGCGTGGCCGCACGCGGCGACGCCCTGCTCGCACCCTCGATCACCCGCAAGCTGATCGACAGATACGTGTCCCAGCCGCTCGACACCGGTGCCGCGGCGGGGCTCGAAGAGCTGACCGGCCGCGAACGCGAGGCCGTCGCCCTCGTCGCGCGGGGCCTGTCCAACGACGAGATCGCCGACCGCATGGTCATCAGCCCGATGACCGTGAAAACCCACATCAACCGGGCGATGACGAAGCTCCACGCCCGCGACCGAGCCCAACTCGTGTTCCTCGCCTATGAATCCGGCCTGGTCGTCCCACGCAACTCCTGACACCCCGGGCGCAGCGACGGCGGCTCGGACGAGGGCGCTACCAGGCCGGTCGGGGATCCTGACGCTCGGCCGAGAGGTGGGCCGGCAGGTTGAACGCTCCGTCCGTCCGCCAGAGGCATCCCGGGCTCGGCGAGTATTCGGTGGTCGGTGGTGCCGGAGCGTGGAACCGCTGGACATGCGGGAGCGGCACCTCGACCAGCGCGCCGTCGTACATCATCCACAGACCGAAGCAGTCGTCCTCCTCGTCATGGATCAGCACCTGCACCTGCCGGGGATCGGGCCACGGAAGCGATTCCAAGTGCTTCAGCAGACCCGAGCGCGTGCACTGCCTGTAGAACTCGATGACCCAGCCACCGACGAACAGGTCGAGCGGCCTGAACACGCCCTGCCAACTGCGTGATGCGTCAGGGCGGGTGAGAGGCTCCATGACCTCGTCCGCATAGGTGGCCAACACGATGACCTGCGCGATCCTGCTCATGCGGGGATACCACCGCACACCAGGGGCCGACGGCAACCGAGTAATGACGCGCCGATCGACGCGGCGAGAGCGTCCTCGACACCGCCGACCGGCAACCGCCTGGCTCGGCGACGTCGTTGGACCCGGCCGTGATCCGCCGGACAGGCCTTAGCGGTCGCCCAGGCGGGCCGTCACCACGCTCAGCCACAGCAGGCCGAGGCCGGCACCGCCGGTGAACGCCAGGACCGAGGCGGCCGAGGCCATGAAACCAGCGAGGACGACCACGGGAACGACGCGGGACGCGACGGCCCAGGAGCGGAGACCCCGGGCCGCGAGCGGGCGGGCCAGGACGAAGAACGCGGCGCACAGGGCGAGGTAGCCGATCATCCCGCCGAACATGTGGACGGCACCGTGCCCGCTCATCACCGTCGCCTCGGGCGCCCCGGTGGGAAAGCCCGCTCCGGCGTCGGCGGGGAAGGCCGCCGCAACCCAGAAGGAAACGCCGAAGACACCGACCAGGGCCGGGCCCCACGTCCCGCCCGGACCCCCGCGGAGCGCCCGCCGCAGGCCGGTCGCACCGGCGAGCAGCAGCGTGCCGGTGAGCACGAAGCTCGCCGTCTGGATCCAGCCAGCTTCGCCGAGGGCGAGCTGGCTGATCGCGTTCCGCGTGAAGTCGAAGCCGTCGCGCGCGAAGCCCTGGGCGAGTCCGACCGCAAGGAACAGCGGACCCCCCACCACACCACCGGCCACCGCCCAACGCGCCGCACCTCGCGACGCGGGCGCGGCGGAAACAACGGGGCGGGGCGCAGTGATCAGGTCGGTCATGGCGGGGCCTTCCTCGCTTCGGACGTGTCACCCCTATGACCGACGGCAAGGAGCGGACTCATCGCTCCCGTTGATGTGTGCTGGATCACGCTTGCGGGCGGGGTGTTGTCACGGCTGACGTACGTGCTGGTCCCGCATGCCCGATGCCCCCAGGCCGCATGTCCTGAGGGCATGCGTCAGGTCAGGACGGCGTCTTGTACATCTGTCGGCCGCCACCGATCTTCACCCTCGCGGAGAGGGGGCCCACGCCGGCGCCGTTGTAGCGCCGCAGCGCTCCAGCTGCGTCCCGGGCGACCAGGTCCGCCCTGCCGTCGCCGGGCGGGAGGTCCCTCCCCAGGGGCATAAAGGCAGGAGGCGCACGGCGTCGGCATCCAGCCACGCGTGTACGAGCGAGAAAGGGCCCCAGCCGTACCTTCCGCGATGCTAACGGCAGCCCCACCACGTAAGGCTCCGAGAAAGGCCCGCATCGCATGTTGTCCGTCGACCAGTCTTCCTGGGACACCGCCGTACGCCATCTGTACAGGGACGCGGTCGCGTATATCGCCACGGGCCCGCGCGGCCACGAGGACTGGGTCCTCGACGTCTTCCCGTTGATGGCCCGGGCCGTCCCGGACCCCCGGGGGTGGGCCCGCGTCGATGCCACGGCGCAGGACCCGGAGCGTGAGGGGTGGCCCGCCTGGCCCTTCGCCGTCCATCCCCCGGAGTACATCGCGCCGCGCCTGAAGGAAATCAACCGGGACAGTGCCGAGGACCTCCTCCTGGCCCTCACAGAGGCCGGCTGCACCCTGGCCAACCTGCGGTACTTCGAAGAATCCCCGGAGGAACTGCGGGCGATGGCGCGCACGGTCCTCGCTCGTTACGGCGACAAGGCCACCTTCCACACCAACGTCAGCAAGCAGGGCAGCCCGCCCGGGACGCTCGACTTCACGCTGAAAGGCCTGGGGTACCGCCCCCTCGGCGTCCTCATGGAGGACTGCGGACTGGTCGTCGTCTCGGACACCGAGGTCGGTCTGTTCTGGAGCTTTGCCGACTAGTGATCCGCCTGCGGATCCGGCTGAGAGGACGCCCCGTGCTGACCCGTTCCGCCTCCTACCCCGACCGGGGCACACCCGCCCCTCGGCCATCGCGGAGGCGGAGCGCCAGCTGCGCGAGTACAGCCGTAACCCACCGGGGCGGGTCCGGCTGGAGCTGGGCGAGTTCTACGCGGACCCCGACCACGAGGCCGCCGTCGCGGACTACGCCGCCACCACGCACCCCCAACTCGTCGCCCGTCTCGTGGGCGAACTCCACGAGCTGCTCGCGCTCCCCCTGGACGACGGCGACTACGCCCTCGCCGCCGCCGAACTCGGCATGGAGGTCGGACCACCCGAGCCTTTCTCCCACGGCGCCTGGTTCCAGTCGGTGGCGACGGCCCTGGCCGGCTGATACGGCCCTGGTGACCAACGGTCAGCCGTCCTCCGCTCTTCTGCGCAGCCCCGGGTCAGCGGCCTGGGGCTGCGTCGTTCGAGCGGACCGCAGGTGGCCCCTGCCGGGCGGGGCCCAACCAGGGACTGGCGATCCCAGGGTACGGAGGGCTCTCCCGGGCGTTGTTCGGTGGCGGCACTGTGGGTCGGGCCGGAGCGGGAACGCCCGGTCGGAACGAGATCGAGGAGCACCCCATGGCCACCGTCACCGTCAACGGCGCGCACGTCCACTACACCAAGACCGGGTCCGGGCCCGCGCTCGTCCTGGTCCACGGCACCGGATCCGCGGGCTCCGCCGTCAACTGGGGGCAGACCACGCCCCGGTTCACCTCGCACCGCACGGTGATCACCCCCGACCTCTCCGGCACCGACGCGACCGTCGACGACGGCGCCCCGCTGACCGCCGAAGGGCTCGCCGCCCAGGTCATCGCCGTCATCGAGGACTCGGCGGACGGGCCGGTCGACCTGCTCGGCTTCTCCATGGGCTCCACCGTCGCCGCCACCGTCGCCGCCCTCCGTCCCGACCTGGTGCGGCGCCTGATCCTGGTCGCCGGCTGGGCCCACACCGACAGCGACGAGTACCTGCGCAGCCTCTTCACCCTCTGGGAGAACCTCGGCACCACCGACCCCGCCTCCTTCGGCCGCGCGGTGGCGATGACCGGCTTCAGCCGCGGGTTCCTCAACTCCATCGGCCGCGAACAGTTCGAGGCCCTCATCCCCAACATGCCGCCCACCCCCGGCACCCTGCGCCACATCGCCTACGACCTCCGGGTGGACATCCGGCCGCTGCTGCCCCGTATCGAGGCGCCCACCCTCGTGATCGGCGGCACGCAGGACATCACGGTCCCCGTCGAGAACAGCCGGGCCCTCCACGCCGCCATCGCCGACAGCGCGTACGCCGAGATCGACGCGGGCCACGTCATGTTCTTCGAGCAGGAGGACGTCTTCGTCAAGCTCGTGACCGACTTCGTCGAAGCCGCCGCCCCGACCCGCGCGTGAAGGAGACGGTCAGCCGATGAAGGCCGGCGGAGCACGCCGAGCCGGCCGACTCGCTGTCATGGCGTTCCTCGTGCTCTTCGAGGCCCTCTCGCCGGTGGAGCGGGCGGTGTTCATGCTGCGCGAGGTGTTCGGGTACGGCTACCCGGAGGTCGCGGGCGCGACCGGCCGGTCGGAGACGAACTGCCGGCAGATCTTCGCCCGCGCCAGAAAGCGCATCGCCGCCGGACAGGCGCCCGGCGGCACCGCGCTCCCGCCTGCGGACGCGGCCCGGCGGGCGGAGGGTGACGAACTCGCCCGCAGGTTCTTCGAGGCGTGGACGCGCTGCTCGGCATGCTCGCGCCCGACGTCGCCCTCCACGGGGACGGTGGCGGAAAGGCCCGGGCGACCAGGGACCCGGTGACCGAGCCGCAGCGCGTCGGACCGCTGCTCGCGGAGCGGCCTCCGCCTCGCCGACCCCCGCCCCCCGTCCGTAACCCGAGGGCGGGTGCGGGAGGTCAGCCCAGGGCCAGCCAGTGGAGGGCGAGTTGTTCGACCTGGGCGGTCTCCGCCTCGGTCAGGGGCTCTCGGCCGGTGGCCTTGCGCAGGAAGCGGGGGCGGGTCCACCCCAGTTCGTCCGCCGCCGGGGTGTGCTCCGCGCCGAGGAGCAGTTCCGTCACCGCGTCGCCGGCGGCTTGGGTGAGCCAGGCTTCGCGTCCGAGGGCGTCGGCCAGGTCGAGGCCGTGGACGGCGACCTCCACGACGCGGGTGAGGAGGAACTCCGACAGGAGCATGGCGTCGCCGTGCCGGGTCCGTACGGTCCGGCCGTCGGGCTGGGCCCGGCACAGCCGTTCGGCCCGGCTCCACGTCGCGGCGAAGTCCGCGGCGAAGGCGGCACCGTCGGCCGGGCCCGCCGCACGGTCCTGGGCCAGGGCGATCCGCTTGCCGTTGGTCTGCGGTGAGAAGCGGTCGTCCGGGCGGTAGTACTCCACCGCCGAGATCTCCGCCGCGCCGGGCGCCGGCGCGTCCAGCATGGCCGGAAGCCAGTCGATCACCACGCACACGTGCCCGAGCAGCTCGCGTACGGTCCAGGGAGTGCAGCGCGTCGGGAGGTCCCACTCGGCCTCGGACAGTCCGGCCACGGCCTCGCCGAGGGCCTCGCACTCCAGCCGGAAGGCTTCGAGCACCCGGTCGTGGTCCACGCCGTCCCCTCCCCCGTCCGTACGGCGTCCCGCGCTCACTTCGCCGTCCCGCCGGTCCGCTCCGCGCGCAGCACGGAGTAGATCACCAGGTCGTTCCACTGCCCGCCGCGCCAGGCCGCGGAGCGCAGCACGCCCTCCTCGACGAAGCCCGCCTTCTCCAGGGCGCGCCGCTCGGCGACGTTGTCCCGTTCCGTCCACGCCTGGATCCGGTCGGCCCTCGTGTGCTCGAAGAGGTACTCCACCAGGAGCTCCTGGGCCCGCGTGCCTATGCCCCGGCCGCGGGCGGAGGGCACCAGGCCGATCGCCAGGCTCCAGTTGGTCAGGTCCGCGGGCCCCCAGGTGCCGGGGAACCACTTCACCCGGCCCACCGTGCGGCCGCCCTCGGCGACGGAGAGCAGCCCGCCGTCCGGACCGAGCAGGCCGTTCTCGGCGAAGCGACGGCGCAGGTCGGCCGTCGACTGGAAACCGAACCACTGATGGGCGCCCCAGCCCTCCGGGCCGCTGAACTCCCTCTCGTACACGTCGAGATCGTCGGCGGTGACAGGACGAAGGGTGATCTCATCCGGCATGGAACGGCTCCAGATCCTCTCGGCCGAACGGTTCGCACCCCGTGACGGCCCTACGGACAACGACTTCTGGCTACGCGCTTCTCAGATCATCTGACACGCGTACCGCAGCGGTCCCGGTTGCGGACCACCGGAAAAAGATCGCCGGGGAGGGGGAGGGAGCCGTGTTCTTCCTCCCGTCGGCCTCGCGGGCGTGCGGTAGGTTCCCCGCCATGACCGCACCCGGAACCTTCGCCTGGCCGCCCGCCCCGATACCGACCGAACGGCTCGTGCTCCGCGAGTCCGAGGCCCGGGACCGTGCGGCGTTCGTCGAGCTGTTCTCCTCGCCCGAGGTCGGCACCTACATCGGCGGCGCCCGGCCGCGCGACGAACTCGAGCGCGCGATGCCCGACGTGCCCGGCCGCCGCCCCGGCTGCTTCGTCGTCGAACTCGACGGTACGGCGATCGGCGTCATCACCCTCGACCCCCGCGGCGCCGAGCGCCGGGGGCACGTCCGCCCCGAGGCCGGGGAGGCCGACCTCGGTTACCTGTTCCTGCCCGGGGCGTGGGGACGCGGTTACGCCTTCGAGGCGTGCGCGGCGGCACTCGACTGGTTCTCCGGCGCCCGCCCCGGCGAGCCCGTCGTGCTCTCCACCCAGACCGCCAACGACCGCGCGATGCGCCTCGCGGCGAAGCTCGGCTTCACCGAGGTCGAGCGGTTCGAGGAGTACGGCGCCGAGCAGTGGTTCGGCGTGCGCCCCGCGGCCCCGTCGGTCTAGGGGCGGCCACGCAGGGCTGGGGCGGCGTGCGCCCCGCGGCCTCGCGGGTCCAGGGCGCCGTCACCCCTCCTACTCGCCGATGCCGATCAGCGCGAGCGTGATGTTGTCCGGGCCTCCCGCCTCGATCGCCGCCTTCCACAGCTCGAACGCGGCCCTGCCGTCGCCGTGGACCCGCAGCACGTCGCCGAGTGCGTCCTCCGGTACGGGGTCGGTCAGGCCGTCGGTGCACACCAGGTAGCGGTCGCCGGTGGCGAGCGGTGACGTCGTGACGTGGGGCGTGATGCCGCTGAACCGGCGAGCGCCGCCGAGCGCCTGTGTGACGAGTGAGGTGGTGCGGTGGCCCGGGGGCAGCGGCGGGCTGTCGTCCACGCTGACCTGACGAAGTCCGTCCCGCGTGGCGTCGAGCACTCTGCTGTCGCCGACGTTGAACACCATCAGCGACTCGGCCAGCACGACGGCACCCGCGACCGTGGTGCCCATGGTGGTCAGCTCCGGATCACGGTCGGCGGCCTCGTACACCGCGCGGTTGCAGAGGTGCAGAGCGTCACGTACGGCTTCCTCGCTGTCCAGGGAGGGGCCGAACGACGCCAGGTGCCGGACGACCAGGGCACTGGCCACCTCGCCGGCCGGCTGCCCGCCGATGCCGTCGGCGACCGCGACGACCAGCGGTCCGCCGAGCGGGAACACCAGCGTCTGCGGGTTCTCGGTCACGGTGCCGCACAGCGTCCACGGGCCGGCCACCAGGCTGTCCTCGTTGTGATCACGGACCAGCCCCGGATGACTCAGGGCGGTCACCTTTATGTACGGCATCGCCGTGTCCCGCCTCTCCGCAACGGCAGGCGCGTACCCCACCACCCATTGTGGCGCCGCGCGTCAGGCGCCGCAGGTGCCGACCGGCAGGAGCGCCGCCACCTCCCCCAGCGGGATGCTCACGGACTGCCCGGCGTCCGCGACCTCCAGGCCCAGGACGCCTTCGCCGCCCGCCCGCAGGGTGCCGCACCAGGTGCCCGAGGCCGTGGACACCTCGACCAGCGCCCCCGCCTTCGGGGACGTCTCCTCGGGCCACCACGCCGTACTGGCCGCGACGGCGACCAGGAGCACGGTGAGGAAGGTGAGGCAGATGCCGAGGCGGAGCCGCCGCCCGGCGCGTACCGCGTCCGTCGTCGGCCGGGCGTGCACCGGCCAGGCGATCCGCGCGACGAGGTACGTCGCCACGCACGCGACACCGAGAGCGAGCAGCACCAGCGCCCCGGCCACCGCCTCCACGGCCCGCGGCGCACCCGAGGCGCCCGTGCCGCCGCTCTTGATCGCCCCGCACAGCCCCGCGAATCCCAGCACGGCGAGCTGGAGGGTCAGCCAGCCGCGCGCGGAGGTCTGCAGTCGGTCGTCCGCATCGTCTGTCATCCCGTCAGGATGACGAACGCCGGGCCGAGTCGGCGGCGCACACGCGGGCGCGTACGCCGTGCGGTGACCAGCGGTTGCTCCTGAACGCAGCCCCAGGTCGGTGGCCCGGGGCCGCGTCGTCGCCGGCGTCGGGTCACGCGGGGGTGGAGGCCCACCAGGTCGAGGGCGCCGCGACGGTGTAGCCCAGCGACTCGTACAGCGGCCTGCCCAGCTTCGATGCGGTGAGGGTGACCGGCAGGTCCGCCAGGGGGGCGAGGGAGCCGAGCATGACGGCCCGGCCCGCGCCGCGCGACCGGAAGGCCGAGGACGTACCGACCCAGTAGTGGCTGCCGACGCCGTCGTCCACGACGGTGACGCCGGCTCCCGCGGCCTCGCCGTCGTACAGGGCGAGGAAGACGTCCACGCCCGGCTGCTCGATCAGCGCCGCCGGGAACAGCTCGCCGGGGCGGTGGGGCTCGAATCCGGTGAGCTCGAAGCTGTCGATCACGATCCGCTCCGCCGCCTGGAGGTCCTCGGGCCCCCGCACCTTGATCACGTCCAGCTTCGGTGCGTCGACGGGCGCGGGCGGCCGCAGCATGACCGGCATCTGCCAGCTGCGCATGCCGAGGTGGGCGAGGTCGGTCGAGCTGAACGGGTCCTCGGCGTTCACCGGGCCCGCCGCCCGGCGGACCAGCTCGCCCAGCTCGGCCAGTTCGCCCGGGTCGAGGTCGGGCTCCTGGATCAGGACCCGCGTGCCGGCCCGCTCGCCGCCGTCGACCGCGACGAAGCCGCGGCGCCGGACGACCTCGTGCCCCCGGCTTCGGCCGGTCGCGGTCCACAGGGCGGCGGAGTTACGGGCCTGGCGCAGCGGCGCCTCGGCCAGGGTCACGGGCGTGGGCCGGCCGGCCTCAGAAGATCTTGTTGTCATTGCGCCTACGCTAGTGCGCAAGTGGCCGTCCACACAGGCCAATTGCGGGCGATGCGACTGGGCCACCGCAGCCGGGCCCCGCCCCCTGAAGCACTATGACGCGGGTCACATCCCGATCCTGTCAGGGAACGGGCGGCTGTCCGGTTCAAGGTGCGAAACCACGCCGGACAACGGCAGCCCCGCCCAGACAGGAGCACGGACATGCAGCACCGCATCGTCGTCCTCGGAGCCGGCTACACCGGAGCCATCGCCGCCGGACGCCTCGCCAAGCGGCTGCACCGCGAGGACGTCACCATCACCCTCGTCAACGCCGAGCCCGACTTCGTCGAGCGCGTCCGGCTGCACCAGCTCGCGGCCGGCCAGGACCTCAAGCTCCGGCGCTTCGAGGAGATGTTCGCGGGCACCGGCGTGGAACTGAAGCTCGCGAAGGTGACGGCGATCGACGTGGACCGCAAGACGGTCTCCGTCACGGCCGGAACCGGCGACGAGGAACTTGCGTACGACACCCTCGTCTACGCCCTCGGCAGCGGCTGGAACCCCCAGGGCGTCCCGGGCACGGCAGAGCACGCGCACGAGATCGCCGGCCGCGCCGGAGCGCTCCGGCTGCGCGAGCGCCTGGCCGCCCTGGAAGCAGGCCAGTCCGTGGTCGTCGTCGGCGGCGGCCTCACCGGCCTGGAGGGCGCGACCGAGATCGCCGAGGCCCGCCCGGACCTCGACGTCGCCCTGGTCGCCCGCGGCGCCCTCGGCGACTGGCTCTCCGAGAAGGGCGGCGCCCACCTGCGGAAGGTCGTGGACGGGCTCGGGATCACGGTGCACGAGAACGCCGCGGTCGAGACCGTGACGGCCGACCGGGTCACGACCGCCGACGGCCGCACCATCCCCGCCGACGTCACGGTCTGGACCGCCGGCTTCGCCGTCCACCCGATCGCCGGGGCCACCTCCCTGGAGCTCACCGACGGCCGGATCGTGGTCGACGGCACGATGCGCTCGGTCTCCCACCCGGACGTGTACGCGGTCGGCGACGCGGCCCTGGCCATGGGCCCGGGCGACAAG
The DNA here is from genome assembly GCF_053616475.1 of Streptomyces sp. NPDC055815. NCBI lineage: Bacteria > Bacillati > Actinomycetota > Actinomycetes > Kitasatosporales > Streptomycetaceae > Streptomyces > Streptomyces sp. NPDC055815. The sequence continues at coordinate 25,182 of NZ_JBSHDU010000074.1, forward strand.
CCGCTCCGTATGTCCTGCGCCTCGGGCACCCCCATGGCCTGGCAGGCCGCCGACGCCATCGCCGCCCGCCTCACCGGCACCAAGGTCCCCCAGGTCTCCATCCACTACTCCCAGCAGTGCGTCTCGCTCGGCCGCAAGGAAGGCCTGATCCAGTTCGTCACCGCCGACGACCGGGCGGTCGAGAAGGCCATGACCGGCCGCATGGCCGCCCGCTACAAGGAATTCATCTGCAAGGGCGCCGCCTGGAGCATCACCCACCCGACCCTGGGCCTGCCGACCCGGCGCCGGCGTGTCGTCCAGCCCGTCGAGCAGCCCCTCGCCCAGCCCGCCGTCAGCCGGTAGTCCCTGGGGCCCGTCCGGCCCTGATCCGCCGGACGGGCCCTTGTCCTGCCCGGCGGGCGGGCGAGACCCCGGGCCGGGCGGCGATCCGCCGGACCGGGCCGACCGCCCGTCAGCCCGCCGCCTGCGTGATGAGGGAGGCGATGCGCTTCTCCGTGGCCGGGGTCAAGGACGTCAGGGCGTACGAGGTGGGCCACATGGTGTCCTCGTCCAGTGCCGCCTGGTCGCTGAAGCCGAGGGTGGCGTAGCGGGACTTGAACTTCTGGGCGCTCTGGAAGAAGAAGACGACCTTGCCGTCCCTGGCGTACGCCGGCATGCCGTACCAGGTCTTGGCGGTGAGGTGCGGGGCGTGCTCCTTGACGAGGGCGTGGACGCGCTCGGCGAGGACGCGGTCCGCCTCGTCCATCTCGGCGATCTTCGCGAGGACCTCGGGCTCGGTGTCCGCCTTCGCGCCGCGTCGCCTCGTCGCCTTCAGCTCCTTGGCGTGCTCCTTCATCGCGTCCCGCTCGTCGTCCGTGAAGCCGTCGTAGGACTTGTCGTTCGCGGTCATCGTGGTTCCTCTCGGGTGGGGTCAGGCTTCGGTGCCGTGCAGCCGCAGCGTCCTCGCGCGTTCGGCGCGGCGGGTCAGGAGGTAGTCGTACGGCGAGGCTCCGTAGGCGAGCCGGAACCGGCGGGCCAGGAGGGCGGGCGGCAGGTCCGCCGCGCGGGCCAGTTCCAGGACGTCCAGCGGGCGCGCGTACTCCCGGTCGATGCGGTCACGGACGCGGCGCAGGTGGGTGAACTCGTTCAGGCGTTGCGCCGTGACGCGGGCGTGTGCCCAGCCCGGGCGGCACATCTAGCGGAGTTCCTGGATGCGGATCAGGTTGCCCGCCGGGTCCCGGAAGGCACAGTCGCGGATGCCGTACGGCTGCTCCGTCGGCTCCTGGACGACCTCGGCGTCCGCCGCCCTGACCTTCTCGAAGGTGGCGTCGAGGTTCCGGGTGGCCAGGAGGATCCAGCCGTACGTGCCCTTGGCCATCATCTCGGCGATCGTGCGGCGCTCGTCCTCGGTGATGCCCGGGTCGACGGCCGGCGGCGCCAGGAGGATCGACGTGTCCGGCTGTCCCGCCGGGCCGACCGTGATCCAGCGCATCCTGCCCTGGCCGACGTCGCTGCGGACCTCGAAGCCCAGGGCGTCCCGGTAGAAGGCGAGGGAGGCGTCCGGGTCGTCGTGCGGAAGGGCGCTGGTGTGAATCGTGATGTCCATGCCCTTCACGCTAGTTCCGGGCCCCGGGTCCGCGCTTCTCGAATCCTGATCCGTCTCCGCCGAGAGGCTTTTCAGTGGCTTCTCAGTGGTGGAAGCCCGCGCGGTCGGCGTCCGACGGCGCGCCCTTCTCCAGGCGTTCCAGGCAGCGGCGGATGTCCTGGGCCAGCAGGTCGACCTCGTCGCGGCCGATGCCGTGCCGGACCAGGACGCGCTGGATGACGGTCTCCTGCCGGTCGGGGGGCAGCGGGTAGGAGGGGACCTGCCAGCCGCGCATCCGGAGCTGGTCGGAGAGGTCGTACAGGCTGAAGCCCGCTCCCTCCGGGTCGGTGAGCGTGTACGAGACGGCGGGCAGTCCGCCCTGCCCGTCGTAGAGCAGCGTGAACGGGCCCATCTCCGCGATCTGTTCGGCGAGGTACTGGGCGGTCAGCGCGCAGGCCTCCTGGACGAGCCGGTAGCCGGCCCGCCCCAGGCGCAGGAAGTTGTAGTACTGGGCGACGATCTCGCCGCCGGGGCGGGAGAAGTTCAGGGCGAACGTCGGCATGTCGCCGCCCAGGTAGGTCACCCGGAAGACGAGGTCCTCCGGCAGGAGGTCGGCGGTGCGCCAGAGCGCCCAGCCCACGCCGAGAGGCGCGAGGCCGTACTTGTGGCCCGAGGCGTTGATGGAGGCGACCCTCGGCAGCCGGAAGTCCCAGACGAGGTCCCGGTGGAGGAACGGGGCGACGAAGCCGCCGCTCGCCGCGTCGACGTGGATCGGGATGTCGAGCCCCGTCTCCTGCTGGATCCGGTCGAGTTCCGCGGCCAGCTCGGCGACCGGCTCGTAGTCGCAGGTGTAGGTGACGCCGAGGATCGCGACGACGCCGATGGTGTTCTCGTCGACGTACTCCTTCAGCTGGTGCGGCCGGAGCCCGGTGGCGCCCGGCTCCACCGGGACCTGGCGCAGCTCCACGTCGAAGTAGCGGGCGAACTTGTCCCAGCAGATCTGCACCGGGCCGCAGACGAGGTTGGGCCGGTCCGTCGGCTTGCCCTCCTTGCGGCGCTTCTCGCGCCACCGCCACTTCAGGGCGAGGCCGCCGAGCATGGCGGCCTCGCTGGAGCCGGTGGTGGAGCAGCCGAGCGCCGTGCCCTCGCCGGTCGCGCTCCCTGGGGCGTTCCACAGGTCGGCCAGGATGTTCACGCACCGCGACTCGATCTCGGCGGTCTGCGGGTACTCGTCCTTGTCGATCATGTTCTTGTCGAGGCACTCGTCCATCAGCCGGCGGACCTCGTCGTCGGTCCACGTCGTGCAGAACGTCGCCAGGTTCTGCGCGGAGTTGCCGTCGAGCAGCAGCTCGTTGTGGAGCATCGCGTAGACGACCGCGGGGATGTTCGACTCCTCCGGCATCCGGTGCTTCGGCAGGACCCGCTCGCTGAGGGCGGAAGCGAACACGTCGGTCGCCGCATCGGCGACGCTCTTCGGGCCCTTCATCTCGTGGAGCGCCACAGTTTCCCCTTCGATCAGCGATGTCGTCGACAGTCCTCTCATCAACCCACGGGGCGGGACGGGTCGCCCGGCGGCGGCCGCGACCGTTGACCCACCCGGGTGAGGGGGCCGCCGAGGCCCTGTCCTGCGGCTTCCCCGACCAGTACGTTCCGGACGAAATGGATCATCAGCGGAAGGCCCCCACCACATGACCCCATACGTGATCACCGGTGTCGACCAGCAGAACGCCGACACCATCGCCGACACCCACGCCGACGCCTTCGACTCCTACGACGACGTCCCCGAGCGCCTCATCGGCTACCCGGCCGTCTTCCACGCGCTCGGCATCGGCTCCTCCGCCGTCCGTACGGTCCTGGACTACGGCTGCGGGCCCGGCAAGGTCGCCACCCGCGTCGTCGAGGCCTCCGACGCGCGCGTGGTGGCCGTCGACATCGCGCCCCGGATGCTGGAGATCGCCCGTACGCGGCGCCCGCACCCGCGGATCGACTACCGGCGGAGCGAGGACGGCGGGCTCGGCTTCCTCGCCGACGGCTCCGTCGACGCCGCCATGGCCTGCTTCGTCTTCACCACCACCGGAGACATCGACGTCCTGCACGGCATCGCCGCCGAGGCGCACCGGGCACTGCGGCCCGGCGGCCGGTTCGCCGTCCTGGACGCCAACCCGCGCACCACGGGCATCCGGTTCTCCACCTTCCGCAGCGGCGAGCCGGGCCGCGTCTACACCAAGGGCGAGCGGCGGCGGTCGCGCCGGGAGCTGCCCGGTGGCGGCGCGCCGCTGGAGCCGGCCGACCACCACTGGCCGTGCCAGACGTACCTCGACGTGCTCGGCAAGGCCGGGTTCACGGATCTGGACGTGCACGAGCCCGTCCTCACGCATCAGTCGGCGCAGCTGGGGAGCGATCCGGCGGAGGCCGGTCACCCGCCGTTCCTGGTGGTCTCCGGCGTCAGGTGACGGGCGTGGGCGTCAGCTGTCGGAGTAGCTGAAGTCCCCCACGGTCCAGGCGCTGACGTCCTCGATCGCGACGCGGTACATGCCGCCGGTCTCGGGCATGCCCACCGTGCCCTGGAGGATGCGGGCGAGGTGGAAGTGGAGGTGGGTGGGGGGCTCCACGGTCTTCAGCTCGCTCCGTACGGGGGAGAAGACGCCGGAGAACTCGCCGAGCCGGGACGAGTCCGTGAGGACCTCCGACACGCGCTGTCTCCACAGGGCTTCCGGCGCGAGCCGCCCGGTGATGACCACTCCCCCCGCGACCACGGTCAGGGACATCTGGTTGCTCCGCCCGGATTCCACGGTGGCGGCGACGTCGACGAGCAGCTCGTCAGGGATCGACATGGAAGCCGATTCTAGGGGCGGGGGCCGGGGGCGGGGTGTTTTGGAGCGGGGCGGTGTCGTCCGCGGGGAAGGCGGGGCCGTGGCCGGGGACGCTGACGTCGGCGGCGGCGAGGACGCGGAGGCGCGAGGCGCGCGGGACCGTGTGGTCGGGGGCCACCGGGTCCTCGACGGGGCCGTTCGGCCGCCACCAGAGGTCGCCCACGAAGGCGACGACGCCGTCGCCGGTGCCCGCGAGGAGGGTGAGGTCCTCGGCGCTGTGGCCGGGGGTACGGATCAGCCGCAGCGACGGGGTGAGCGCGTGGCCCTCGGCGTCGCGGTCGGTCCACCGAGGTCCTCGCCTGGGCCCGGGAGAACCTCCACGAGCCGCTGCCGGTCGCGGAGCCGGCCCGCAGGGCGCTGATGAGCCGGCGTTCCTTCGCCCGCCGTTTCACGGCCTCGACCGGCACGACCCCGCGCGCCTGGCCGCTCGGTCTGCGGCTCAGCCGCGCCGAGGAACTCCTGGAGACGACGGAGCTCCCGGTCGAGGAGATCGCCCGCGCGGTCGGCTTCGGCAGCGCGGCGGTGCTCCGCGCCCGGTTCGTCCGCCGCAGGGGCGTGCCCCCGCGCGCGTACCGCCGCTCCTTCAGCCGTACGAACTGATCCGTCCCACCCGGGCGCGGTCACAGGGCGAGGAGGACGAGCACCAGCGCCGAGCCGAGGGTGGCGAGGGCGAATCGGACGAGGACCAGGGGCCGGAGCCAGCCGGGGAAGCCGGACCGGGCGGCGGCGATCAGGGCGGACGCGTCGACCGTGTGGACGGCGGGGTCGGTCGAGCGGGCGAAGGCCGCGCGGGTGTAGGCGGTGGCGAAGACCTGGCCGGCGGTGATGAAGCCGACGCCGAGGAGGACGAGCGGCTCGACGATCCAGGAGAGCGTCCGGCCTGCGGGGTGGCCGGCGAGGTTGAGGACACCGAGGACGGTGAGCGTCGCGCCGATGGCGAGCGCGAGGGCGAACTCCCAGGGCTTCTCCCGGAAGGCGATGCCGTGCCGGTCGAGGACCTCGGGGGCGTGCCCCTGGCGCCGTATCTCCGCCTCGGCGGCTTCCTGGGCGGCGGCGCCGCGGAACCACACGGTGACAGGGATGACGAAGAAGGTGGCGGCGAGGAGGAGCTGGAGGGTGGCGGCGAGCGTCATGGCGGGGCGGGGGCCTTCCGGGGTGAGGGGTGGGAAGAGGCGAGGGAGGGGAGGGACGGCGGCTGGGTCAGACCAGGGCGGCGGCCGTCAGGGCCAAGGCCGAGCCGGCGAAGACGACGGTGTGGCGGACGTTCTGGAGGGTGCGGGTCCAGGCCGGGAAGGCGCCTTCGGCGGCCGCGAGGAAGGCGGGGACGTCGACCCGGAGGAGCTCGGGGTCGCCCTTGCGCCGGAAGGCGGCCCGGACGGACTTCACCGCGCCGAGCTGGCTCTGCAGGATCGCGATGTTGGCCAGGAAGGCGATCGAGGAGAAGACCCAGGTGAGGGTGGTTCCCCAGCCGCTGCCGGCCAGGTTGAGCACGGCGGCGGCGAGGGAGGCGGCGGCGAAGGAGCCCGGCGCCCACCACTCGTGGCCGCTCGCGTCGAAGCGCAGCTTGTTCTCCTCCAGGACGGCGGGGCGGACGCCCTGGCGCTCCAGCTCGGTGACGGCGGCGGCCTTGGCGACGGCGCCGAAGCGGTGCCGGAGGACGGGGATGCTGACGAAGGCGGCGGCGACGAGGATCTGGGCGGCGGCGGCGAGGACGGTGAGGGTCTGCACGGTGGGCTCCTGACGGTTCCGGTGTCCGAGGACTGCTTGCACTTAGTTCAAGTCGGTCTCGCACTTAGTTCAAGTGGCGACGTCGAGAACTGTAGGGCCAGAGTTGAACTAAGTGCAAGTGGTCTCTTGAACTTTGTGCAATGCGGTCGCCGTGACCTACCGTGAGCCCATGCCGCGCCCCACGCTCACCCGCGAACAGATCCTCCGCACCGCCGTCGAACTCCTCGACGAGGACGGCCTCGAAGGGCTCAACATGCGCAGCCTCGGCCAGCGCCTCGGCTCCGCCGCCACCGCCGTCTACTGGCACGTCAAGAACAAGGACGACCTGGTCACGCTCGCCGGCGACCGCGTCTGGGACGAGGTCCGGCTGCCCGACCTCGACGCCGTCGACTGGCGCACCGCCGCCACCGCCATGGCCGGCGACCAGTACGCGATGTTCACCCGCCACCCCTGGCTCGTGCAGGCCTTCGCGACCCACCTCTTCCACGGCGAGGGCAAGGCCCGCCACGACGACCACAACCTCGCGGTCTACGAGGCCGGCGGGTTCGCCGGGCCCGCGGCCGACCGGGCCGCCGCCGCCGTCTTCACGTACGTCCTCGGCAACGCCTCCCCCGCCGCCGCCACGGCCGCGCTCACCCGCCGCATCGAGCGCGACGGCCGGGACGCCGAGGAGGTGTTCGCCGCCACCATGAAGGAGGCCGCCGAGGTCGCCGGGCGGTTCCCGCGCCTGCGCGAACGGATCGACGCGGAGACGGCCGGAGCGTACGCCGAAGCCCCCGGCGACACCTTCGCGTTCGGACTCGCCGCACTGCTCGACGGTCTTGAGGCGAGCCTGCGGGCGGGCGCGGCGGAGGGGTGACCCGGCGCGGGCGGAGACGGGGTTCCCGGCCGGGCCTCAGGGTCTCGTCGGCGCGAACGGATCGAAGCAGACGGTCCGGCCGGCGCCGCAGATCTCGGTGCCCGTCGGGATCTCCGTACCCTCCGGGAGCTCGTACGTCACGAACGTGATCGTCCTGCCCGAGGGAAACCGCACCGTGGCCTCCCGCAGCGGGGTCACGTGCTCCGGCGTCCCGCCGGTGAAGACGAAGGGACCGGCGGTGTTCTCGACGACGGTGACGGTGAGCCACAGGTCCGGCGGTCCCTCGGAACCGGCCATGCCGTGCGGGGCGGCGTCGCCCACGTGCACGTACCCCCGCGGCTTCCGCTCGTGCGCGAGGCCGAAGCACCGCCGGTCCGCCGCCTGCTCGCGGATCGACACCAGGCAGTACGTGTCGGCGTCCGGCATCCAGGCGAGGTCCCCGGTCCCCACCGGCCGGCCGCGCCGCAGCACCGCCATGTCGGACAGCTCCGGGACGGCCGTACCCGCGGGGAACAGCGACCACTTGCGGAGCGCCTCGACCAGCTTCCCGTCCTTCGCGGTGATCACCGCCGCGCCCAGGGGAGTGGCGGGACCACGCTCGGGCGGTTCGGGAGAAGGGGAGGAGGGGGAAGGGGAGGAGGGGGAAGGGGAGGAAGGGGGCCGGGCGTCGGATCGAGGGGCGGCCTCCGTACACCCGGTCGCGACGGCCAGCAGCACGCCCACACTCACACCCGCAAGAAGCCCACGCTTCATCGCCCACCCCCCGTTTCGTGGGGATGGTAGTCGGACCGGCGGCCTCACACATGGGCACCAACTCCCCGCTCTGGGCAGCGCACACAGGCGTACGCGATCATGCGGTCATGAAGCTGCGCTGTGCCGTACTCGACGACTACCAGGGCGTCGCCCTCACCTCCGCCGACTGGAGCCCGCTCGCCGACCGCGTGGACGTCCGCGTGCTGCGCGAGCACCTGACGGACCGCGACGCGCTCGTCGCCGCCGTCGAGGACTGCGAGATCCTCGTCGTGATGCGGGAGCGGACCCCGGTCGACGCGGAGCTCCTCGCCCGGCTCCCCCGGCTCCGGCTCCTCATCACCTCCGGCATGCGGAACGCCTCGATCGACCTCGCCGCCTGCCGGGCCCGCGGCGTCACCGTCTGCGGCACCGCCAGCCGTTCCGAACCGCCCACCGAACTGACCTGGGCGCTCCTCCTGGGCCTGGCCCGCCACGTACCGGAGGAGGCCCGGGCCGTACGGGAGGGCGGGCCGTGGCAGTCGACCGTCGGCGCCGACCTGGCGGGCCGGACGCTCGGCCTCGTCGGCCTCGGCAAGATCGGCGCCCGGGTGGCCCGGATCGGGCTCGCCTTCGGCATGGACGTGACCGCGTGGAGCCCGAACCTGACGGAGGAGCGGGCCGCCGAGCACGGCGTACGGCTCGCGAAGGACCGGCAGGACCTGCTCGCGGGCAGCGACTTCGTCTCGCTGCACATGGTGCTCTCCGACCGCACCCGGGGCCTGATCGGGGAACCCGAACTACGGGCGATGCGGCCGTCCGCGTACCTCGTCAACACCTCCCGGGCCGGCCTCGTCGACGGCGTCGCCCTGGTGCGGGCGCTGCGGGAGGGGTGGATCGCGGGGGCGGGCCTGGACGTGTACGAGACGGAGCCGCTGCCGGCGGACGACCCGCTGCGGTCGCTGCCGAACGTCCTGGCGCTTCCGCATCTGGGGTATGTGACGGAGGGGAACTACGGGCGGTACTTCGGGGAGGCGGTGGAGAACATCGGGGGGTTCCTGACGGGTGCGGTTCTCCGCGAACTGCCCTGACCCCGCTCCGTTATGGGCCGGCGCCCCGCCGTTGTGGGCAATCGTTCCGCAGGGCGGTGCCCCGCCGCCGTGTGGGCAATCGTCCCGCTGGGGCGGGACGGGTGCCCACAACGGGTGGGCGCGGGCCCGCAACGGGCGTGGGTCAGTTCAGGGTTGTGCGGGCCAGGGCCAGGAATTCTGATTCCGTGAGGCCCAGTTCGCGGGCCTCCGCCGCCGCCTCCCGAAGCCGCGCGATCAGGCGGGCCCGGTCCGGGGCCGTGGCGCCGGGGACGATCAGGGCGCCCCGGCCGCGCCGGAGTTCGATGAGGCCCTCCTCGCGGAGCCGCTGGTAGCCGCGGAGAACGGTGTGGACGTTGACGCCGAGGGAGTCGGCGAGTTCCCGGGCGGCCGGGAGGCGTTCACCGGGCGCGGCGGTGCCGTCGGCCAGCGCCCCCCGGACGCAGGCCGCGATCTGGTCGCCGAGGGGGACGGAGGAGGCGGGGTCGACACGGAAGAGCACGGTCAGACCTTCCCATGCCGCTCGGCGAGGGTGTTGAGGAGCGCGGCGGCGGTCCGCGCGTCCGGCACGGTGACGGCGAACTCCCGCCCGCCGGTCCGCCGTACGACGAGCGCCTCGCCGGACCGCAGCACCACGCCCGTCCGGTGGGCCCGGATGCGGTAGCCCCAGCCGCCGAAGTCGGCGAGGGCGTCGATGTCCCGGGCGTCGGCGCCCGCGACCTCGTCGAGCGGGACCCGGAGTCGGGGCCGGGAGGCGAGCGAGGGGCTGACGGTGAGGCCGCGGCGGTCGACGCTGACCCGCACCTGGGCCAGGGCGAGGCCCGGCACGCCGATGACCGGGCCGAGAAGGCCGACCAGCGCGCCCGGCCAGGGCGCGAGGAGCAGGACGACCGGGCCCGCGGCGAGGGCGAGCACGGCGAGGGCGGTGAGCGGCCGTGAGCCCGTGGCGCGGCTCCAGCCGGCGACCTCGCTCGCGCCGAGCGGGAGGCGGGGGCCTTCCGTCGTACCGGCTTCGGTCTCCTCCTCGGGAACCAGCCGGGCCAGGGCCCAGCCCAGCGCTGCGAAGAGGGCGGCGACGGCCGCCGCGACCGTGAGGTTGGCCAGGGGCGAGGCGACCTGCGCCGCGTCGGCGGCGTCCAGGTTGTCCCGTACGAGGAGGACGAGGAGCGTGCCGGTGAAGCCGGCCGTCGCCCAGGCTCCCCACAGGGCGTTGCGGCGGACGAGGAGCGTCCAGCCGGTTCCGAGGCCGAGGAGCAGGGCCGTGCTGATGACGGTGAACGCGGCGCGGCCGGTGTAGCCGTTGGCTTCGCCCGAGCCGCCGAAGTGGGTGGCCAGCGGGTCCGGGAGCCGGTCGTACCCGAGGGCGAGCAGCAGCAGGTGGGCGGCGAGCGCGAGGGCGAAGGGCAGCGCGGCGAGCGCGCGGAGACGAGACGTGGCACGGTTCATGAAAACCTCCTTGTTCGCACTCTACTAGAACAATGAGGACTGCGGTCGGAAGATCGTTCGAGATGCGGGTTGCCCGAGCCGGTTGTTCACTGGGTCAAACGCTGACGAATGGGGAGATCTTCATGCGCCGCCGGCCCGCCACCCTCGCCGCCTTCACCGCGTTCGCCGCCCTCACCGCCGGGCTCGTCACCGGCTGCGGCGACGACAGCGAGCCGGACCCGCTGCGCGGTCAGCAGTGGGGCCTGGACGCGCTGAAGCTGCCGGACGCCTGGAAGACCGCCAAGGGCGAGGACACCGTCATCGCGGTCGTCGACACCGGCGTCGACCTCGACCACCCCGACCTCAAGGGCCGGCTCGTCGACGGCTACGACTTCGTCGACAACGACGCCGAGCCCAAGGACCTCAACGGCCACGGCACCCATGTCTCCGGCATCGCCGCCGCCCACACCGACAACGGCATCGGGGTCGCGGGCGGCGCGCCCGACACCAGGATCATGCCGGTCCGGGTGCTCGGCGCCGACGGCAGCGGCAGCGACGCGAACATCACCAAGGGCATCGTCTGGGCCGCCGACCACGGCGCCCACGTCATCAACCTCTCCCTCGGCGAGTCCGGCCTGATGGCCCGTCTCCTCAAGGGCGGCATCCTCAACCAGGCCATCACGCACGCCAACGGCAAGGGCGCGGTCGTCGTCGCCGCCGCGGGCAACGACTCCACCGCCCTCCAGCCGTACAAGGTCGACACCCCGGTCCTCGTCGTGAACGCCGCCGACGCGAGCGGGCAGCCCGCCTCCTTCACCAACTTCGGCGCGCAGAACGCCGTTTCGGCCCCGGGCGTCGACATCCTCTCGACGCTCCCGACGTACACGACGAAGGAGACCCCGAAGAACACGTCGAAGTACGGGAAGCTGTCCGGCACCTCGATGGCCTCGCCGTACGTCTCCGCCGTGGCCGCGCTCCTGCACCAGCAGGGCCTGGACGCGGCCGCGATCATGCGGACGATCCGCGACACGGCCGCCAACCCGGGCCAGTTCCCCAAGCTGGGCCTCGGGAACGTCGACGCGGCGGCCGCCGTGAAGGCCGCCGCCGCCGACGCCGGGAAGTAGCGGATCAGGCCAGCGCGGAGCGCAGCGCCTCGGCGAACTCCGCCGGGGCGCCGTGCTGTCCGAACTCGCCGCCCAGGAAGCCGCCGTGGTGGCTCGGGAACACGGTGACCGGGAGGTCGAGCCCCTCGGCGACGCCGACCGCGGCCCGCGCGGCGAACGTGCCCTCGGACTCCTTGCCCGCGGCGACGACGATCCGGGTCGGCGCGGCTCGCAGGGCGGTGAAGTCGGGACGGTACGAGGTGCAGCCGCGCATGTTCTGCCCGAGCAGCGGGTCGCCGCGCGAGCCGTCGTCCTCGGCGGCCGGCAGACCGAACGCGGCCGGGTCGGGCGCGGGCTCCGAGGCCCAGTCCGCCGGGAACTCGCCCTGCCGCATGGTCAGCGCCAGGAACTTGGCCATCGCCGGGGCCCAGCCGTCCCGCAGATAGGTCGCGTGGACGTCCGCGCAGACCCCGAGGGCGGCCTCCCGGTCCGGGACGACCTGGGCGGTCGGCGGCTCGTGCGCGACGAGGGTGTGCACCAGGTCGCCGCGGCGGGCCACGAGCGCGAGGGCGTTGACCGCGCCGCCGCTGCTCGCGAAGACGTCGACGGGCCCGGCGCCGAGCGCCTCGATCAGCCGCGCCAGGTCGTCGGCGTGCTCCTCGGGCCGCGTCTCCGTGGCACCGTCGGTGCGCTCGCAGCGGGCCACACCGCGCGGGTCGTACGTCACGACGGTCCGGTCGGCGAAGTGGGAGGCGAGCGTGGTGAAGCCGCTCGCGTCCATGGGGGAACCGATCAGGAGCAGGGGGCGCTCGTCGGTCCCGGTGCCGGGGCGTACGTCGTAGCGCAGGGTCGCGCCGACGGCGTCCAGGGTCCGGGTGTCGGTCTCGGCCATGGTGATCTCCTCCGTGGTGGGTCGTTCAGGGGGTAGACCCCCGGCCCCACCGGAACTCATCGGAGTGCACCGACATCCGCCGGACTTTTTCCTACTCTCCGCACTCGTGGGCGGCCGGGTCGACCACCACCCGGTCCAACAGCCCGCGCAGCACGACCTGTTCGGCCTCGGTCAGGTCGCCGAAGAGCTCCCGCTCCGCCGCGCCGACGGCCGTGTCGATCCGCCCGAGCGCCGTCGCGCCCGCCTCCGTGATCTCCACGATGTGGCGGCGCCGGTCGGCCGGGTCGCGCCGCCGCTCGGCGAGCCCGTCGGCCTCCAACTCGTTGAGGATCGCGACCAGTTGGCTGGGGTCGATCTCCATCGCGGCGGCCAGGTCCCGCTGGCTCATCGCCCCGGGCGCGAGCTGCATGAGCGTCATCGCGTTCCTCGGGTGGAGTCCGGCGACGCCCAGGGCGGCGCGGATGCGCGCGCCGGTGAGCTCCCCGCGGAAGGAGAGGAGGAAGCCGAGGCGGTCGGACGGGAGAGCTGCCATGCCGTCCACGGTAACAAGAACATCTCGATTGTGGAGCGGGGTAAATCGTTGTTACGCTTCAATGGTTTTCGTCCCCAGACTGTTGGAGCACCTCCATGTTCATCGCGTACGCCGTCGTCGCCTCCCTGCTCGCCCTCGCGTCACTCGGCTCCGCCTTCCTGACGTTCACCAAGAACCCGCAGGTCATCGGCAGCATGACCAAGGTGGGCGTGGCGGAGGGCGCGCTGCCGTGGCTCGCGACCGCGAAGGCGGCCGGCGCGCTCGGCCTGCTCGCGGGGCTCTTCGTCCCGCTCCTCGGCGAGGCCGCGGCCGTGGGCCTGGTGCTCTACTTCGCCGGCGCCGTGATCGCCCACCTGCGCGTGAAGGACTTCGAGCTGGCCCCGGCGGCGGTGCTCACCCTGATCGCGGCGGCGGCGCTGGTCCTGCGCATAGCCTCCGCCTGACCCCAGGAAACAACACGAGACGTATCGTCTTGTCAGACCTCCCCGCATGCCGTACCGTCCTGCAGACGAGACGACACGTCTCGTGTCCGTGTCCCCGAGGTCAGGAGGTCGCCCTTGTTCCGTGCCCTACTCATCGACGTCACCAAGCGCTACGACGACCGGTACGTGCAGAACCGGACCGTCCTCGACCGGGTCTCCCTCACCGTCCGCCCCGGCGAACGCCTCGGCGTCGTCGGCGACAACGGCTCCGGGAAGTCCACCCTCCTCCGGCTCCTCGCCGGCCTGGAGACCCCCGACAACGGCACCGTGACCGTCGAAGCCCCCGGCGGCCTCGGCCACCTCGCCCAGACCCTCGACCTCCCCGCGGACGCGACCGTCGGCGACGCCGTCGACCAGGCGCTCGCGGAGCTCCGGGACCTGGAGCGGGCCATCCGCACGGCCGAGGCGGAGCTCGACTCCACCGGCGACCTCGCCGGATACGCCGGGCTGCTCGCCGCCTACGAGGCCCGGGGCGGCGCCGGGGCCGACCGGCGCGTCGAGACCACCCTGCGGCGGCTCGGCGAGCCCCGCCCGCTCGACCGCGACCGGCCGCTCGGGACGCTCTCCGGCGGACAGCGGTCCCGGCTCGCCCTCGCCGCCGTCCTCGCCGCCGAGCCCGAACTGCTGCTGCTCGACGAGCCGACCAACGACCTCGACGACGAGGCCGTCGCCTGGCTGGAGGAACGGCTGCGCGCCCACCGGGGCACCGTCGTCGCCGTCTCCCACGACCGGGTCTTCCTCGACCGGGTCGCCACCGCCGTCCTGGAGGTCGACGAGGACCGCCACACCGTGCGGCGGTACGGCGACGGCTACGCCGGCTACCTCACCGGCCGCGCCGCCGAACGGGCCCGCAGACAGCGGGAGTACGAGGAGTGGAAGGCCGAACTCGCCCGCCACCGGACCCTCGCCGACACCAACATCGACCGGTTCTCCGCGATCCCCCGCAAGGCCCCGGCCGCGTTCAGCGGGGCGGGCGCCTTCCGGGCCCGGTCACGGGCGCACGGCGCGATGAGCCGCATCCGCGCCGCCCGCGAGCAGCTCGCCCGGCTCACCGCCCACCCCGTACCCGCCCCGCCGGAACCCCTCCGGTTCCGCACCGACATCGCGGGCGAAGGCGCACCCGTCGACCTCACGGGGATCCGCGTCGACGGCCGGCTCCGCCTCGACGCGCTCCACCTCGACCCGGGCGAACGCCTGCTGCTCACCGGGCCCAACGGGGCGGGAAAGACCACCCTCCTCCGGGTCCTGGCGGGCGAGCTCGCCCCGGACGCGGGCACGGTGACCGTGCCCGCCCGGGTCGGGCTGCTCCGCCAGGACACTGCCTCACCCCTCGACCCCCGTACGGTGGGCGAGGCCTTCGGAGAGGGCCGCGAGGACGAACTGCTCGCCCTCGGGCTCTTCGCGGCGGGGCTCTGAGGCCCCGCTTCGTTGTGGGCAATCGTTCCGCTGGGGCGGAACGGGTGGGCACAACGGAACGGCGCCCTTGCCGGCGCCAGAGGCTTCCGAGCCTGGACCCGCACCACGACGGCGCCGTCACCAGGGG
>NZ_JBSHDU010000075.1:0-39167 GCF_053616475.1 Streptomyces sp. NPDC055815
GTCCGCACCCGAAGGTGCGGACCGCCCCGCCGGTCACGCCCGACGCGTCAGGCGACGATCAGGTAGATGCCGTATCCGACGGCCGCGACGCACAGGGCGAAGCAGGCGTAGGCGCCGGTGCGGGCCAGGGTGGCGGAGCCTCCCTGGGCGGCGGCCTGCTCCTGCTTGGAGAGGCCGACGACACCGAGGGTGAAGAGGCCCACGAGGGCGACGGTCGCCACGAGGCTGACTCCGAAGACGGAGCCGAGAGCTGCCCAGTCGATCTTCATGCTTGGTTCCAGTTCCTTAGACCGCGGCGGTGGCCGGCGGAGCGGCCGGGTCCGTGGGGGCCGGCGCGGGGATGGTGGTCTTCAGGTCCTCGTCCGCGACGGCGGCGACGGAACCGGCCGGCGGCGGGGTGACGGCGGCCATCGCGGTGGTCACGACACCCGCGCTCTCGGCCTCGACGTCGTTGACGTTGGTGTGGTCGACCACCTCGCGGCGGGAGACGAGCCAGATGCCGATGCAGGAGGCCACCAGGAAGGCGGCGACGACGTAGACGCCCCAGTCGCCCTGGCGGGCGACGAACTCGGCTCCCGCGGCGACCAGGCCCGCGGCCGGCAGGGTCAGGCCCCAGGCGACGAACATGCGGGTGGCGGTCGACCAGCGGACGACACCGCCCTTGCGGCCCATGCCCGCGCCCATGACGGCGCCGGAGACGGAGTGCGTGGTCGAGAGGGAGAAGCCGAGGTGGGAGGAGGCCAGGATGACCGTGGCCGCGCTGGTCTGGGCGGCGAAGCCCTGCTGCGGCTGGAGGTCCGTGAGGCCCTTGCCCATGGTGCGGATGATGCGCCAGCCGCCGAGGTAGGTGCCGAGCGCGATCGCCGTGCCCGCGGAGACGATGACCCAGACCGGCGGGTTGGCGCCGGAGGGGAGGGAGCCGCCGGCGACCAGGGCCAGGGTGATGATGCCCATCGTCTTCTGGGCGTCGTTGGTGCCGTGGGCGAGGGAGACGAGACCGGCGGAGGCGATCTGGCCGACGCGGTAGCCCTTGGCGGTGTGCTTCTCCTCGGTCCTGGCGCCGATCTTGTACGTCAGCTTCGTGGCCAGCATCGCGGCGATGCCCGCGACGATCGGCGCGGCGACGGCCGGGATGAGCACCTTGGTGACGACGACCTCGCCGTTGACGCCGCTCATGCCGATCGAGGCGACGGTGGCGCCGATGAGGCCGCCCATCAGGGCGTGGGAGGAGCTGGACGGCAGTCCGACCAGCCAGGTCACCAGATTCCACAGGATCGCGCCGACGAGTGCGGCGAGGATGACTTCGGGCTGGATGCCTTCTTCGTTGACGAGTCCCTTGGAGATCGTCTTGGCGACCTCCACGGACAGGAACGCGCCGACGAGGTTCAGCACGGCGGACATGGCCACCGCCGTCTTGGGCTTGAGGGCACCGGTCGAGATGGTCGTGGCCATCGCGTTGGCGGTGTCGTGGAAACCGTTCGTGAAATCGAACACGAGAGCTGTCACGACCACAATGGCGAGCAGCAGCGTGATGTGTTCCATTTACCCAGGCAATCGTTTGACGTCAGTGGCTCGTCGAACGTAGGCAACCTGAGTGAACGGAAGGTGAACTGGGGCGGGCGGCGTGGTGTCCCTATCCGGTGTCAAGAGGTTCCGCTTGTGGCTCCGGGGTGAGAGGTGTCCACGATGCGGTCACCGGGCAACCACGGGTAATCCCGGGCCTCACGGGGCACATGCGACCTGCCCCGGTTCCTCCCCGGCCATCCGGTTCCGCTCCCTGGACATGACCATCCGACCGGGGGACCCCTCGAACGAGACCCATGTCACTCCCCCGGGCGAGCCTTCCGGTTCGCCGCCGCCGGGGTCCGTCCGGGTCCGTCCGGTGGCAGCCCCACCCCGTCCTGCCGAGACTGGGAGCGTGCGCCCGGCTACAGCGACGGCAGCGGCCGTCACCACCCTGATCGGTGTCGGCGCGGCCGTGATCGCGGCCGGCCGGTACGCCAGCGACGTCGCCCTCAAGGCGCCGTCCGGACGACCACTGCCCGGAGACCCCCGGCTCACCGTGCACGCCACGGGACCCGAGCGGATCACCCTCACCCGCAGCCTCGCCTCACTGCGCCCCGGCACGTACGGGATGGAGGCCCCGGGACTGCACGCCGTCCTCGGCCCCGTCCTCGACCGGGTCCCGCACACCGCCGACACCGTCGTCCGTCGCCTGGAGCGGGTCGAGCTCGGCGTCCTCGGGCCCGGCGCCCGCGTCCGGCTCACACCCCAGCTGCACATCGGCACCCCGATCAGCGCCCTCGGGCTCGCCCACGAGGACGTCGAGATGCCCGGCGAGCTCGGCCCGCTGCCCGCCTGGCTCGTCGCCGGCCCCCGCACCACCTGGGTGATCGCCCTGCACGGCCTCGGCACCACCCGCGAGCACCCGCTGAACCTCCTCCCCTTCTTCCACCGCCGCAAGATCCCCGTCCTCGTCCCCGCCTACCGCGGCGACGAAGGCGCCCCCGCGTCCCCGGACGGCCTCGCCCACCTCGGCGACTCCGAGTGGCGGGACGTCGACGCCGCCATCCGCTACGCCGTCCGCCGGGGCGCCCGCAACGTCGTCCTGCACGGCTGGGGGACCGGCGCCTCGATGGCCCTGCGCGCCGCCGCCGAATCGGGCGTGCGCGACCGGATCGCCGGCCTCGTCCTCGACTCCCCGGTCCTCGACTGGGCGGCCACCCTCCGCAACCTCGCGTCGGCCCACCACGTCCCCGGACCGCTGCTGCCGCTCGCCGTCCGCGCCGCCCAGGGCAGGACCGGCCCCCGCGAGGACCTCCTCCAGGAGGCCTCCGAGCCGGACGCCCTGCGCGTCCCCGTCCTCCTCTTCCACGGCCCCGACGACACCATCGCCCCCTGGGAACCCTCCGTCGAGCTCGCCGCCCGCCGGCCCGACCGGGTCAGCCTCCAGACCGTGCGGCAGGCCCCGCACGCCGCGATGTGGAACGCCGACCCCGTCCGCTACGAGGAGTCCCTGCGCCGCTTCCTCACCCCGCTGTTCTGAGGCCCTCGGGCCGGTCGCCACAGGCCGTTCCGGAGCCCGATCCGACGGGGCGTCCGATTCCGATTGGGCTTTCGGGCCGTCAGCGGGAAGACTGCCCCCGTGACGTCTCGAAAGCCCGATGAACCATTGGCGCGCAACTCCAGACTCCGACTCGTCCGCCCGCGGGCGCTGGCCACCGCCCGACGGGCCGTGACGACCCGGCGCACCCGGCCGGCGCCGCGGCCGCCCGAGGGGACTCCGCCCCGCGCGGAACTCGCCCGCCAGGCCCGGCACGTCCTCGCCGACGCCGTACGGATCGCCCGCTGGGCCGCCGTCGAGCGCGGCGCCGACCTCGCCCCCCGCACCGGCCCCGAAGGCGCCCCCGCGCAGGAACGGGCCGCGGCCGCACTCGACCTGACGCCAGGACAGATCCGGGCCGGCTGGGACCGCGCCCGGCTCGCCGGGCTCGTCGAGCTGCACGGCGACACCGCCCGCCCCGGCTGGCGCCTGCACGCCTGGGACCGCGACGACTCCGCCGTCCTGCGCGGCTGGGTCGCCCTCTTCGACGCCTGGTCCCTGGTGCACCCGGCCCCCGAGGGCGTCGCCCCGAGCGCCGTCGCGGAGGTCGTCGAGGCCGTCCCGCAGGTGCTCTCGCTGCTCCAGCTCTCCCAGGGCCCGGTCCTCGTCCCCGCCCTCCTCGACCTCCTCGGCCAGCGCGTCGAGGAGCTCCGCGAGGAGCGCTGCGAGGTCCCCGAGGCCGAGCCGGCGCCCGAGGCCGCGGACGCCCCCGCCGGCCCGGCCGTGGACGGGCTGCCCGCCCTCCTCGACTGGGCCCTGGAGGGCCTGGCCGCCGTCGGCGCGCTCACCCTCGACCCCGGCACCGACGAGCGCCACGCCACCCTCACCCCGCTCGGCAACTGGGCGGTCTGGGTCAAGCTGGAGCAGATCTGCGTCGCCGCGCAGAGCCCCGCGGGCAACATCGAACAGTCCGCCGAGGACATGCTCCGCGGCTGCGCCCGGCTCACCCCCGGCCCGGCCCGCGACGAGTACCGCGCCTGGCTCGCCGCCCGCACCCTGTCCAGCGCCGTGAGCGAACTCCTCGCCGTCGCCCGCGGCGAGGACGCCCTGCTGCGCGGGCTCGCCTTCGAGGCGCTCCGCGTCGTCGGCGCGCCCGCCGAGGCCGAGGTGCGGGCCACCGTCGCCGAGCCCTCGCTGCGCCCGTACGCGCTGCTCTGGCTCGCCGAGTACGAGGGGGCCGACCCGGACGACGCCCAGGAGGTGCTGACCCGCGAGGAGTCCACCTGGCTCTGGGTCGACACGGCCGCGGCCGTCGCCGACCACGGCGAGAGCGAACTGCTTGTGCGTCACCTCGACTCGGCCGTGCAGGGCACCGTCCCGGCGCTGCTCGACGAGGTCCGCGCCGTCGGCCATCCCCGTACGGTCCAGGTCCTGGTCGCCCTGGCCGCCGCCCACCCGGACCCGGCCCTGGCCAAGGCGGTCCGCCGGGCCGCCTTCCAGGTCCACACCGGCGGGGCCTGAGCCCGCGGGCTACCCGGCGCCGCCGGGGGCGTACGTGCCGAAGCTCCACACGTTGCCCTCGGCGTCCCGGGCCGTGTAGTCCCGGGAGCCGTACTCCTGGTCCGTCGGCGGCACCACGATCTCGATGCCGTACGCCACCGCGCGGGCGTGGTGCTCGTCGACGTCGTCCACGCGCACGTACACCGCGGTCGGTCCGCCGTCGGCCATCAGCTTGTCGAAGGCGGTGCCGCTGCCCTTGCTGCCCAGCATCACCATGCCGTTCCCGCAGGTGAGCTCGGCGTGCATGACACGGCCGTCCTCGCCCTCGTACACCGCGTGCTCGCCGAAGCCGAAGCCCTCCGTGAGCTGCTTGATCGCGGCCTTCGCGTCCGCGTACCGCAGCGCCGGACAGATGTCGGGTGTCCCAGCCATCCCGATCACTTCCTCTCGATGTGACCCGGATCTCAGTCTGGCAGCCGCCACCGACAACTCAGCGGAAGGTGTTGCACCGGGCCATGTCGCCCGTCCGGTAGCCCTCGTAGAACCACTGCTGCCGCTGCGCCGCCGAGCCGTGCGTCCAGTTCTCCGGCGTCACCCGGCCCTGGAACCTCTCCTGGATCCGGTCGTCGCCCACGGCCGCCGCGGCGTCCAGGCCGTCCCGGATGTCCTCGTCGGTGAGCCGGGTCAGCAGCAGCCGGCCCGTCTTCTCGTCGGGGGTGGTCGTCGCGTGCCGGGCCCAGACCCCGGCGTAGCAGTCGGCCTGGAGCTCGACCCGCACGGCGTTGGAGTTCGCGCCGGTCCGCCCGTCCTGGGCCCGGCTCAGGGTGCCCATCAGGTTCTGGATGTGGTGGCCGTACTCGTGCGCCACGACGTACGCCTGGGCGAAGGGCCCGCCGCTGGACCCGAACGTGGTCCGCAGCTCGTCGAAGAAGCCCAGGTCCAGATAGACCTGCCGGTCCCCGGGGCAGTAGAAGGGGCCGACCGCCGAGGTGGCAGAGCCGCACGCGGTGCCGACCCGTTGGCTGAACATCACGGTGGCCGCGGTCCCGTAGGTGCCGCCCCGGCGCGGGTACTCGCGCCGCCAGTAGTCCTGCACGCTGTTGACGACGGCGACGATCCGGCAGTCCTGGCGGGCGTTGGCGTCCGAGCCCTTCCTGCAGCTCTGGTTCACCTGGGCCGCGGACGAGGAGGACGCGACCGGCTCGTCCCCGCCGGAGGAGAGCCCGAGCTGGTCGGGGCCCACCCCGAAGAGCACGCCGAGAACCAGCGCGATGAGGCCGATGATGCCGCCGCCGACGGTCGCCCTGCCGCCCGGGACGCGGCTGTTCCGGACGTCCCGTACCTCCGAGGTGTCCAGGTCGGCGTCGTCGTCGAACTGCACGGTCCACCACCCTCCGCGTCGCTGTCGCGGCAGTGGCCGCCGCCCTGCGCCGAGTATCGGACGATCTCTTGCCCATCGCCCCTTTTGGGGAGCATCGGCGGGAATGTGAGAAAAGTCCGAAAGGGCTCTCGTCCCCCGCATGGCCGAAAACCAGTTGCAGACGCCCGTTAGACTGGCCGCATGGCCATTCTCCTTTGGGTGCATTAGCGGCGTCGAAGCCCGCCACCAGTCGTCCTTCCGCCGTTTCCCACCGCCCTGGAGTCTGTCCGTGATCACCGCTTCCGGCATCGAGCTGCGCGCCGGCGCCCGAGTCCTCATCGAATCCGCTTCCTTCCGCGTCGCCAAGGGCGACCGCATCGGCCTGGTCGGCCGCAACGGAGCGGGCAAGACCACCCTCACCAAGTGCCTCGCCGGCGAGGGCCAGCCGGCCGCGGGCTCCATCGCCCGCTCCGGCGAGGTCGGCTACCTGCCGCAGGACCCGCGCACCGGCGACCTCGACGTGCTGGCCCGCGACCGGATCCTGTCCGCCCGCGGCCTCGACGTCCTCATCAAGAAGATGCGGATGAACGAGGAGCGCATCGCCACCGGCTCCGGCGCCACCCGCGACAAGGCGCTGCGGCAGTACGAGCGCCAGGAGACCGAGTTCCTCACCAAGGGCGGGTACGCGGCCGAGGCCGAGGCCTCCACCATCGCCGCCGCCCTCGGCCTGCCCGACCGGGTCATGGGCCAGCCGCTGCACACCCTCTCCGGCGGTCAGCGCCGCCGCGTCGAGCTCGCCCGGATCCTCTTCTCGGACGCCGACACCCTGCTCCTCGACGAGCCCACGAACCACCTCGACGCCGACTCGATCATCTGGCTGCGGGACTACCTGAAGACCTACCGCGGCGGCTTCATCGTCATCTCCCACGACGTCGACCTCGTCGAGACCGTGGTGAACAAGGTCTTCTACCTGGACGCCAACCGCTCCACCATCGACGTCTACAACATGGGCTGGAAGCTCTACCAGCAGCAGCGCGAGGCCGACGAGAAGCGCCGCAAGCGCGAGCGCCAGAACGCCGAGAAGAAGGCCGCCGCGCTCAACTCGCAGGCCGACAAGATGCGCGCCAAGGCGACCAAGACCGTCGCCGCGCAGAACATGGCCAAGCGCGCCGAGCGGCTGCTCTCCGGCCTGGAGGCGGTACGCGTCTCCGACAAGGTCGCCAAGCTCCGCTTCCCCGATCCGGCGCCCTGCGGCAAGACCCCGCTCACCGCCGAGGGCCTCTCCAAGTCCTACGGCTCGCTGGAGATCTTCACCGACGTCAGCCTCGCGATCGACAAGGGCTCGCGCGTCGTCATCCTCGGCCTCAACGGTGCGGGCAAGACGACCCTGCTGCGCCTCCTCGGCGGCGTCGAGCGGCCCGACACCGGCGAGGTCACCCCCGGCCACGGCCTGAAGCTCGGCTACTACGCCCAGGAGCACGAGACGCTCGACCCCGAGCGGACCGTCCTGGAGAACATGCGCTCGGCCGCGCCCGACCTCGACCTCGTCGACGTGCGCAAGACGCTCGGTTCCTTCCTCTTCTCCGGCGACGACGTCGACAAGCCGGCCGGCGTGCTCTCCGGCGGCGAGAAGACCCGGCTCGCGCTCGCGACCCTCGTCGTCTCCTCGGCGAACGTGCTCCTCCTCGACGAGCCCACCAACAACCTGGACCCGGCCAGCCGCGAGGAGATCCTCGGCGCGCTGCGCACGTACAAGGGCGCCGTCGTCCTCGTCACCCACGACGAGGGCGCCGTGGAGGCGCTCGACCCGGAGCGGATCATCCTGCTCCCGGACGGCGTCGAGGACCTGTGGGGCGCGGACTACGCGGACCTGGTGGCCCTCGCCTGACCCCGAGAGGGGCCTCCGGGCCCCTGGGTGATCATCCCGGGCTGGATCATTCGGCTCATGGGTGATCCTTCATCTGAGTGAGGGTCTCTGGTACCCCCCGGCGCGGTGCTCTGCCGAATCCTTCCGGCAGACCCGCGCCGTATGTGTGTTCCCCTTGCCGCGCTGACCTGGCACTTCCCGTACCGAGCGGTCCGTAGGCGCGTTTTCGGCCCTGCGGAATCCAGGATTCCGTTCGTGATGACGGCGTACTCGTCCACAAACCCGGCGGCACGGACCTTGTCGAATGGGTGGCCAGGACGGACGGGAGGGGTGATCATGAGAAGTCCAGAGCGCACTTCCCATGAGGAGGCACGGGTGGCCGAGACTCTGAAGAAGGGCAGCCGGGTGACCGGCGCCGCGCGCGACAAGCTCGCGGCAGACCTGAAGAAGAAGTACGACTCCGGTGCGAGCATCCGGGCGCTGGCCGAGGAAACCGGCCGCTCCTACGGATTCGTCCACCGGATGCTGAGCGAGTCCGGAGTCACGCTGCGTGGACGCGGCGGAGCGACACGGGGCAAGAAGGCGGCCTCGGCCTGACATCGGGGCGGCTCGACCGGTCCACCGGGACCTCCCGGTGGGCACCCGGTCGGCCCTGCGGTCGGCCGGGTGGTTACTGTGCAGTCACTTAGCATGTCGCTGCAGTGCTGCACCGCAACCGGAGGCGCCCCATGACTACGCTCGACGACTCTGAGCTCGTATTCGACAAGGACGGTGTACGGCTCACCGTCGAGGACGCCGTTGCCACGGTGACCCTGACCAACCCGGCGAAGCGCAACGCCCAGTCTCCCGCTCTGTGGCGGGCGTTGACGGAAGCCGGCCGGTCGTTGCCCGGCAGCGTGCGGGTCGTCGTGCTGCGCGGCGAGGGCAAGTCCTTCTCCGCCGGACTCGACCGGCAGGCGTTCACGCCCGAGGGCTTCGACGGCGAGCCGTCCTTCCTCGACCTCGCGCGCGGTTCCGACGCGGACCTCGACGCGGTCATCTCCGAGTACCAGGAGGCGTTCACCTGGTGGCGCCGCAGCGACCTCGTGTCGATCGCGGCGGTCCAGGGCCACGCCATCGGCGCGGGCTTCCAGCTCGCCCTCGCCTGCGACCTGCGGGTCGTCGCCGAGGACGTGCAGTTCGCCATGCGCGAGACCAGCCTGGGTCTCGTCCCGGACCTGACCGGGACGCACCCGCTCGTCTCGCTCGTCGGCTACGCCCGCGCGCTGGAGATCTGCGCCACCGGCCGCTTCGTGCACGCGGAGGAGGCCGAGCGCATCGGTCTCGCCAACCTGTCCGTGCCCGCCGACGAGCTCGACGCGGCGGTACGGGACCTCAGCGCCGCCCTGCTCGCGGCGCCCCGCGACGCGGTCAACGAGACCAAGGCGCTGCTCCAGGGCGTCTCCGGCCGCTCCTACGAGGAGCAGCGCACCGCCGAGCGCGCCGCCCAGGCCCGCCGCCTGCGCGACCTGGCGGGCCTCGGCGACTGACGCACGCGCCGGGACGCACGCGCGCCCGGCCTCGCCCACGCGCGCCCGGCCTCGCGCACGCGCGCGCGTCAGGGCTCGCGCACCGGCGCGCCCGGTCGCCACGCGCGCGTTCAGCGCAGTTCCGACACCAGTACCGTGACCGCGGTCGCCCCTTCGGTGGCCGCGGTCGCGGCGCTCCGGGCGGCGCGTGCCACGTCCAGCGGGCGGTGACCGGCCGTCACCGCGAGCTCCACCCGCACCTGGTCGGGGCCCCGGTGCACCGGCGGCCCCCACAGGTCCGCCACGCCCGCCACACCGGCCACCCGCAGGACCGCCAGGGCCACCGGATCGTCCGTCGCGGGAGCGGGCCGCCCCGGCGGGGGAGCGGCCGGGGTCGCCGCCGGCGGCTCCGCGTCGAGCAGCTCCGTCACCCGCAGGTCCACGGCCGTCACCCGCAGCCCGAGACCCTCGCGCGCCGCCCCGAGCAGGGCCGCCCGCAGCTCCTCGGCCAGCTCCGGCAGCGGACGGCCCGCCACCGCCCCGAAGTCCGCGGCGATCCGCAGCGCCCCCGGCCCGAGCCCGCCCGGCGGCACCGGAAGCGGACCGGGTCCCGTCTCCTCGTCGTCCGGGTCGGGCCCGATCCGCAGCCCGCCCGGCACGACCCCTCGTACCGCCGCGGCCGCCGGGTCGAGGACACCGCGCGCCGCGCGCTCGGTGATCCATGCGCCGTCCCCGGCCGCCCCGAGCGGCAGCAGCCTGCCCGGCGCGAGGCGGTCCCGTACCGCGGCCGTCCAACCGTCACCCGTCGTCATTCCCCCAGCCTGCCGCATCCCCGGGGCGGATCGGGGCAAACGCCCTTAATGTGGGCGAGGAACCCCGAAATATGACGGAAGGGGCTAGACGATGACGGACAGCACTCAGACCGGAGACACCGCGACGGACGATCCGCGCGAGTCCCGCCGTACCTCGGTGACCAAAAGGGGTGGCGGCGCACCGGCCGCCCGGGGCCGGACGACGATCGCCGACGGGGTCGTCGAGAAGATCGCCGGCCTCGCCGCACGCGACGTCGTCGGCGTCCACGCCATGGGCAGCGGCCTCTCCCGCACCTTCGGCGCCGTCCGCGACCGGGTGCCCGGCACCGGCGGCGGCAAGGCCAACGTCACCCGCGGGGTCAAGGCCGAGGTCGGCGAGGTGCAGACCGCGCTCGACCTGGAGATCGTCGTCGACTACGGCGTCTCCATCGCCGACGTCGCCGGCGACGTCCGGGAGAACGTCATCGCCGCCGTGGAGCGGATGACCGGCCTGGAGGTCGTAGAGGTGAACATCGCGGTCAGCGACGTGAAGCTGCCCGAGGAAGAGGAAGAGGAGCCGGAGCCCCGGCTCCAGTAGTCGTCGGAACCCCGGCGACCAGGCCAGGAAAGGGGCTCGGAATGAGCATGGCGGTGGTCGGCCTGGTGGCCGGCATGGCTCTCGGCTTCGCCGGATACTTCGGCGGCTTCGGAGCGTTTGTGCTGGTCGCGGCCCTCGGCGCGATCGGCTTCGTGGCCGGCCGGTTCCTCGACGGAGACCTCGAAGCCGGCGATCTGTTCCGGGGACGCGACCGCGGCGACCGGCGGCGGTGACCCGGGGTGGTGACGGACCTGGCAGACGACCCGGTACGGGACGGGGTGCGGGACCGGGGGGCGACCACCGTCGCCGACCGGGTCGTCGCGAAGATCGCCGCCCAGGCGGCCAGGGAGGCGCTCGACGCCGTCCCCGAAGGAGGATCGAAGCCGCACGCCTCGGTGGTCGTCCACCGGGAGATCGCCCGCGTCTCGGTGAGCCTCGACCTCGACTACCCCTCCGACGTCGGCCGCCAGTGCGGCGCCGTCCGGAGCAGGGTACGCACGCGCGTGGAACAGCTCGTCGGCCTGGAGGTCCACGAGGTGACCGTCCACGTCGAGCGCCTCCACTCCGCGCACACCCGCCACGCCACGCCGAGGGGTCGCCTCGCATGACCACCACCCCGGAAAGCCCGCCGGAAAGCCCGCCGGAAAGCCCCCCGGAGAGCGTCCCTGAGCCCGGCGCGGCGCACGTCCGCCGTTTCTGGGCCGTCCGCCGCATCCCCGCCGCCCTGCTCGCCGCCGTCGTCCTCGGCGGCACCGGGCTGCTCCTCTACGACGTCGCGGCCGTACGGGCCGACCGCTCCGCGATGGCCTGGCGGCGCAAGCTCGCCGACGGCCTCGCGACCCGGCCGCTCGACGACGTGGTGATCGTCGTCGGCGCGGCCGTCGCCGTCGTGCTCGGCGTCTGGCTCCTCGTCCTGGCCGTCACCCCCGGGCTGCGTGACGTCCTCCCGATGCGGCGCGACCACGCCGACGTCCGGGCGGGCCTCGACCGCGAGGCCGCCGCCTTCACCCTGCGGGACCGCGTCATGGAGGTCTCCGGGGTGCAGTCCGTCCGGGTGCGCGTCGGCCGCGCCAAGGTCGCCGTCCGGGCGGTGTCCCACTTCCGGGCCCTCGACGAGGTCGAGGCCGACGTGGAGACGGTGCTCGCCGCCGGCGTCGAGGAGCTCGGCCTCGCCCATCCGCCCGCGACGACGGTACGGGTGGCCCGGCCGTCCCGGAAGGAAGGGAAGCCCAAGTGACCGTGGTCCTCCGGCGCGTCAACCGCGTCCTGCTCGGCCTCGCCGGGCTGCTCCTCGTCGTCGTCGGCGGCGCCGTCCTCGCGGCCGCCGTCGACCTGTCCGTACCGTCCTGGTGGCCCTGGTCGGGCCCCGACGACGTGCTGCTCACCACCGCACAGCGGCAGCGCTGGCGCGACGAGGGCTGGTGGTGGCCGGTGGTCATCGCCGCCCTCGGGCTCGTCGTCCTGCTCGCCCTGTGGTGGCTGCTCGCCCAATTCCGCCGGGCCCGGCTCGCCGAGGTCCTCGTCGACACCGGCGACGGCGAGGAGGCGGTGCTGCGCGGCCGGGCCCTGGAGGGCGTCCTGGAGGCGGACGCGACCGCACAGGAGGGCGTGGCCCGGGCCAAGGTCGCCCTCACGGGCCGCCGGGCCGCTCCCAGGACCCGGATCCGGCTCCTCCTGGAGCCGCACGCCTCGCCGGGCGACGCCCTGACCGCCCTCAGCACCGAGGCCCTCGCCCACGCCCGTACGTCGACGGGGCTGCCGGCACTGCCCACCGAGGCGCGCCTGCGGGCGGTGAAGCACCGGGCCCGCAGGGTCACCTGAGCGTCGGCGTCAGAACTCGGCGCGCGCCCCGCCGTCCACCGGCAGCATCAGGCCCGTCAGGTACGAGGCGGCCGGCGAGAGCAGGAAGGCCGCCGTGGTCCCGAACTCCGCCGGGGTGCCGTAGCGGCGCAGCGGGATGGTGAGCTCGTTCGCCGCGCGGGCCGCGTCGGCGTCGCCGGAGAGCGCGTCGAGGGAGCGGACCCGGTCGGTGTCGATCCGGCTCGGCAGCAGGCCGACGACGCGGATCCCGCGCGGGCCCAGGTCGTTGGAGAGCGACTTGGCGAAGCCGGCGAGCCCCGGGCGGAGCCCGTTGGAGATGGTCAGGCCCGGGATCGGCTCGTGGACGGAACCGGACAGGACGAAGCCGATGACCCCGCCCTCGGTGAGCGTCTCGGCGGCCGCGCGGGCCAGCCGTACCGCCCCCAGGAAGACGGTGTCGAAGGCGGCCGCCCACTCCTCGTCGGTGTTGTCCGCCGCGAAGCCGGGCGCCGGGCCGCCGACGCTGATCAGGATGCCGTCGAAGCCGCCGAACCGGGCCCGCGCCTCGGCGATCAGCCGGGCCGGGGTCCCCGGGTCGGTGTTGTCGGCGGCGATGCCGGCCGCGCCCTCGCCGAGCTCGGCCACCGCGTCGGCGACCGTCTTCTCCTCGCGCCCGGTGATCAGCACCTTCGCGCCCTCCGCGAGCAGCGCCTCGGCGGAGGCGCGGCCGAGCCCCCGCGTCGCACCGGTCACCACGTACACACGGTCCTTCAGTCCCAGATCCATGGGCCCTATCCTGCCGCCTCCTCGGCGGCGAGCGCCAAGGCGGTCCCGACGAGTCCGATGTGGCTGAACGCCTGCGGGAAGTTGCCCAGCTGGCGTCCCGTCACCGGGTCGTACTCCTCCGCGAGGAGCCCCACGTCGTTGGTGAGCCCGACGAGCCGCTCGAAGAGCTCGTGGGCCTGCTCGATGCGGCCGGTCAGCCGCAGCGCGTCCGCCAGCCAGAACGAGCAGACCAGGAAGGTCCCCTCCTCGCCCGGGAGACCGTCCAGGGCCGTGGAGTCGGCGCTGTACCGGCGCAGGAAGCCGCCGTGCATCAGCTCGTCCCGTACGGCGTCCACGGTGCCCACCACCCGGGGGTCGTCCGGCGGCAGGAAGCCGACCTGCGGGATGAGGAGGGTGGCGGCGTCCAGCTCGGTCGAGCCGTACGCCTGCGTGAACGTGTTCCGCACCGGGTCGTACGCCCGCGCGCACACCTGGGCGTGGATCTCGTCCCGCATCGTCCGCCAGCGGACCGCGTCCCCCGGCAGCGAGGGGTCGGCCTCCAGGGTGCGGACCGCGCGGTCGGCGGCGACCCAGGCCATCACCTTGGAGTGGGTGAAGTGGCGGCGCGGCCCGCGGACCTCCCACAGGCCCTCGTCGGGCTCCCGCCAGGTGGACTCCAGGAAGCCGAGCAGGCTCAGCTGGAGGTTCCAGGCGTGCCGCTCCGCCGGGATCCCGGCCTCACGCGCGCGGTGGAGGGAGTCCATGACCTCGCCGTACACATCGAGCTGGAACTGGTCCACCGCCGCGTTCCCGGTCCGTACGGGCGCCGAGTCGGCGTAGCCGCGCAGCCACGGCAGGCTCGTCTCCGGCAGCCGGCGCTCCCCGGCGGGGCCGTACATGATCTGCAGGTCGGCGGGGTCGCCCGCGACCGCGCGCAGCAGCCAGTCCCGCCAGGCGGCCGCCTCCTCCTCGTATCCGGCGGCGAGCAGCGCGCCGAGGGTGAGGGAGGAGTCGCGCAGCCAGCAGGCGCGGTAGTCCCAGTTCCGCACGCCGCCGAGCTCCTCCGGCAGGGAGGTGGTGGGGGCGGCCATGATGCCGCCGGTGGGGGCGTAGGTGAGGGCCTTGAGGGTGATCAGGGAGCGCAGCACCGCCTCCCGGTGGGGGCCCCGGTAGGTGCAGCGGGCGGTCCACTCGCGCCAGTCCGCGAGGCACTGCTCCAGGGCCTCGAAGGGGTCGACGAGCTCGGGGCGCGGCTCGTGCGAGGGGTGCCAGGTGAGCACGAAGGCCACCTTCTCGCCGGCGGCGACGGTGAAGGAGGACTGGGTGGAGAACTGCTGGCCCCAGGTCTTCACGTGCGGCTCGCTGCGCAGCCAGACCGAGTCGGGCCCGGCGATCGCGACCCGGTGGCCGTCGGCCTTGCGCACCCAGGGGACGATCGAGCCGTAGTCGAAGCGGAGCCGCAGCACGGAGGCCATGTCGACGCTGCCGCTGATCCCCTCCACGACCCGCATCAGGTCGGGGGCCGTGTCCCGCTGCGGCATGAAGTCGACGACCTTGACGGTGCCCGTACGGGTCTCCCAGTAGGTCTCCAGGACGAGGGAGTCCTCGGCGTAGCGGCGGGTGGTGCAGGTGGTGGCGCCCTTGGGGGCCAGGGTCCAGTGGCCGTTGTTCTCGTCGCCGAGGATCGCGGCGAAGCAGGCGGCCGAGTCGAAGCGGGGCAGACACAGCCAGTCGACCGACCCGTCGCGGCCGATGAGCGCGGCGGTCTGGAGATCCCCGATGAGGGCGTAGTCGTCGATACGTTGCGTCACGCTTTGGGCTGTTCCCGGAAGCGACGACGGTCAATCAGAGGGACGGAGTGGCCTGCGCCTCGCTGCCCTGGGGTTGCGGGGACGCGGGGGCGTCGGGGGCGGCCGCCTGGTCCTCCCGGTCGCGCTTCTCGCGGCGCACCAGGATCACCCAGCCGACGGGCACTCCGGCGGTGAAGAGCCACCACTGCACGGCGTACGCCATGTGGGGGCCGATCGAGTCGTGGTCCGGTTCGGCGATCGTCTCGGGGGTGCCGCCGGCCGGCGCGGGCGCGGTCAGCTCCAGGTAGCCGCCGAGCACCTCGCGGCCGATGAGCTCGGCCTGCTGGCGGCTGCTGATGAGCATGACCTGGCGGTCCGGCAGGCCCTTGAGGTCCTTGATGCCGCTGGCGCCCGTCGTCTCGTCCGCCTTGAGCCGGCCGGTGACGGTCACCTCGCCCTTGGGGGCGGGCGGCACCGGCGGGAAGGAGTGCTGGTCGGCGGCGGCCGGGATCCAGCCGCGGTTGACCAGGACGACCCGGCCGTCGCGCAGCACCAGCGGGGTCAGGACGTGCACGCCGACCCGGTCGTCGGAGGAGGTGCGGCGGCGGACGACCACCTCGTGGGCGGTGTCGAAGGTGCCGGTGGCGGTGACCGTGCGCCAGTAGTCGGCGCGCGGGACGGTGTGGCCGGGGGAGGTGAGCTCCTCGACCGGGAGCGGCTTCGCCTTGAGGTTGTCCGCGATCAGGGCGTTCTGGGCGACCCGGCGTTCGTGCCGGTGGAACTGCCAGAAACCCAGCTCGATCATCGTCGGGACGAGGACGAGGGCGAGGAGGGTGAGGATCACCCACTGCCGGGACAACAGGAAGCGGTACACCCCACGACCGTACAGCGCGGGTCGCGGGGTGCTCGCACGGGGGGTTCGGGTCGGTTCGCCCGACTGCCCCGGATCGTTTCCTCACACCCTGTCGACGATGCCCACCTTTCCCTCCGCGCGGGCGCAGTGGCCGCCGCAGTACCAGCTGCCGTCGACCTCGACGCCCTGTCCGATGATCTGGACCCGGCAGTGCTCGCAGATGGGCGCCATGCGGTGGATGGCGCAGGCGAAGCAGTCGAAGACGTGCACCGCGCCCTGCGCGTGCACCTCGAAGGACATGCCGTAATCGTTTCCGCAGACCTCACAACGTGCCATGCGCCACAGGGTGGAGCGCCCGGCGGGCGGGCGCAGCACGGCGCGCCCGCAGGGCCTTGGGGTGTCACCCGTCTGCCGGGGTCACGTCCCGCAGCAGCTGGGTGTAGGCGGCCTCGTCGACGACCGGTGTGCCGAAGGACTTCGCCTTCACCGTCTTGGAGGTGGCGGCGTCCGGGTCGTTGGTGACGAGCAGGCTGGTCAGCCGGGAGACGCTGGTGGCGACGTGGAGACCGGCCTCGACGGTGCGGTCCTCCAGGAGCTCGCGGTCGACGGAGGTGTCGCCGGAGAAGGCCACCCGCATGCCCTGCTTGAGTGGTTTGTCCGACTCGTACCGTCCGGGGTTGGGGTACGGGCACGGCGGGCGCTTCCGCGAGGGCCGCCAGCTGCCCGCCCGGTACGAGGACTGGTGGCCGATCCGCGGCTGCGCGGGCCCCGAGGCCCACTCGGTCAGCGGCCGGCACTCCAGGAGCGGCAGCCGGACGTTCCGCTCGGCCGCCGCGTGCAGGCTCGGCCGGAACGCCTCGGCGAGCACCCGCGCGTCGTCGAGCGCGTTGTGCGCGCGCTGCTGCACGACACCGAAGTGCGCGGCGAGCGACTCCAGCTTGTGGTTGGGCAGCGGCAGCGACAGCTCCTTGGCGAGCGCGATCGTGCACAGCCGCTGGCGCACCGGCGCGGCGGACTCCGCGCGCGCGTACTCCCGGGCGATCATCTGCCAGTCGAACATCGCGTTGTGCGCGACGAGCACCCGGCCGTCGAGCCGGGCCGCGAACTCCGCCGCGATCTCCGGGAACAGCGGCGCGCCCTCCAGGACGTCGCTGGTCAGGCCGTGGATCCAGACCGGACCCGGGTCGCGCTCGGGATTGACGAGCGTGTACCAGTGGTCCTCGACGTTCCCCCGCGCGTCCAGCCGGTAGACGGCAGCCGACACTATCCGGTCGTCTCGGGCGAGTCCGGTGGTCTCCACGTCGACGACCGCGTACCCCTGTGGGTAGGCGGCCGGCCACATCGCTGCTGTCGTACGGTCGTCAAACACGGTCACTGAGAATACGGCCCGCGACCGACACTCCTGTCCCCGGCGCCCTCGATCTCCCTCCCGGCGTCGGCGAGCAGGCCGTCCACCAGGGCCCGTACGGAGTCGGCGAAGAGCCGCTCGGTGTCGATCGGCGCGGCCAGGGCGCGGGCGAGCGGCCCGTCGGCCTCGGCGTCCTCCCCGCGCCACAGTTCCTCCTCGGCGGGGGACTGGGCGGGGGCCCGCTCACGGTTGCGCTCCACCAGGACGTAGCCGACGACCTGGAACTGCACGGCCCGCACGGCCCGGGCGGCCCGCGCGCCGCGCAGCCCCGCCGCGTGCGCCTCGTGCACCAGGGCGCGCTGGGCCGGCAGGAACATCCGCTCCGTCAGTCCCCGTTCGTGGACCATCGCCACCAGGTGCGGCCGCTCGCGCAGCGCGCTGCGCAGCGCGCGGGCCACCGAGACCATCCGCTCGGCCGGGGTCGCGCCCCGGGGCCGGATCGTGCCGAGGTCGGCGACCGTGCGGGCGACGAGCGCGTCGAGGAGCGACTCCCGGTTGCCGACGTGCCAGTAGATCGAGGTGACCGCGGTGCCGAGCTCGGCGGCGAGCCGGCGCATCGTGAGCGCGTCCGGGCCGTGTTCCCTCACCAGGGCGGCCGCGGTGTCCAGGACCTCGTCGCGGGTCAGCGCGGAGCGTGCCATCGGTTCCCCCAACTCCTCTGCGTGCAGACCTCTTTACCCTTCGGCGGCAGCGGTGTAACTGTGTTACAGGCCGACGATCCCGAAGGGTGGTACGTCATGGCACGAGTACGGTACGGGGCGCGCAGCGACGCGGAGGCGGCGGCGGCCCGCGAGCGGTCCGCCAAGCTCCCCGACATCTGGTCCACCGGTGTGGTCGCCGTCTGGGAGACCGACCCGGACGTCGTGGCGGCGGTCCTGCCGCCCCCGCTGAAGCCCACCGCGCGCCCCCTCGTGCGCGCCAACATCAGCAAGGTCGACCTGCCCGGCTATCCGCTCGGCGCCGGCTCGGTGGCCGTCGCCGCCGCCCACGGCGACCGCGAGGGCTGGTACCCGCTGGTCATGCCGATGACCCACGAGCGGGCCCTGATCGGCGGGCGCGAGGTCTTCGGCGAGCCGAAGAAGCTGGGCGAGGTCACGGTCGAGCGCGAGGGGCTCGTCGTGCGGGCCGCCCTCGCCCGGCACGGCATCGCCTTCGTGGAGGTGCGCGGGGCGGTGTCCGGCCCGCTGCCGCTGCCGGAGCCCGTCGAGAAGACCGACTTCTACTTCAAGTTCCTGCCCGGCGTGGAGGGCACCGGCTTCGACGCCGACCCGGTCCTCGTGCACTGCGTCCGCAACGAGAAGGTGCGGAAGCTGGAGCGGATCACCGGTGACGTGGTGCTGCGCGAGTCCATGTACGACCCGGTCGCCGACCTCGCGGTGCGGCGGCTCGTCGAGATCACGATCGGCGAGAAGACCACCGACCAGAAGGGCACGGTCGCCGAGCGCGTCTCCGCCCGGGACCTGCTGCCCTTCGTCCACCAGCGGTACGACGACCCGCTCCAGATCCTCGACGGACCCCCGGAAGGAAGTGCCTGATGGAGCTGCGTGAGGGACAGGTCGCGGTCGTCACCGGCGCGGCGAGCGGCATCGGCCTCGCGATGGCCCGCCGCTTCGCCGCCGAGGGCCTCGCCGTCGTCCTCGGGGACGTCGAGCGGGCCGCCCTGGAGGAGGCCGCCGACGAGCTGATGGCGAGCGGCGCGCAGGTCCTCGCCCGGACGGTCGACGTCTCCGACCCGGACGAGGTACGGGCCTTCGCGGACGCGGCGTACGAGACCTTCGGCGCCGTCCACGTCCTCTGCAACAACGCCGGCGTGGGCTCCGGCGCCGAGGGCCGGATGTGGGAGCACGAGCCGAACGACTGGAAGTGGGCCTTCTCCGTCAACGTGTGGGGCGTCTTCCACGGCATCCAGGCCTTCGTCCCGCGCATGCTCGCGGGCGGCGAGCCCGGCCACGTCGTGAACACCTCCTCCGGCGACGGCGGCATCGCGCCGCTGCCCACCGCCTCCGTGTACGCGGTCACCAAGGCGGCGGTCGTCACGATGACCGAGTCCCTGTACGCGCATCTGAAGGCCGAGCACGCGCGCGTGGGCGCCTCCGTCCTCTTCCCGGGCCCGCACATGCTCCGCACCGGACTGTGGGAGTCGCACCGCAACCGCCCCGAGCGGTACGCCAAGCAGCGGCCGCGCAGGACCCCGTACCGCAGCCTCGACCAGTACGAGGCGGCGATGAAGGAGGCCGGCCACGAGGTGACCTTCACTCCGGTGGAGGAGGTCGCCGAGCACGTCGTCGACGGCATCCGCGCCGACCGCTTCTGGATGCTGCCGGAGAGCGAGCACAGCGACCGCCAGATCAAGGCGCGCTCGCGGTCCATGCTCGACCGCGCCAACCCGTCGTACCTGGAGAGCTTCATCCTCGACTGAGGGGTGCCCATGAGTCACCGAGACCCGTATCTGATCATCTCCTCCGACTGTCACGCCGGACTGCCCACCGAGGAGTACCGGCCCTATCTCGACCCCCGCTTCCACCGGGACTTCGACGACTTCCTCGCCGGGCGCGAGGCCCGCCGGGCGGCCATGACCCGGCTCGGGGTGCGCAACGAGGCCTTCGCGAACAAGTGGTTCAGCGACAACGAGGAAGGCCTGCGCGGCGGCTGGGACCCGGCGCAGCGGATCAAGGAGCTCGACGGCGACGGGGTGGCCGCCGAGGTCGTCTTCCCCGACGCGGACGCCGTCGACAGCCAGACCGCCGCGCCCTTCGGCGTCGGCCTCGGACTCTCCGGAGACCAGGACCCGGAGCTCGGGATGGCGGGCGCGAAGGCGCACAACCGCTGGCTGGCCGAGTTCGTCTCCGCGAACCCTGCCCGGCACTGCGGGGTCGCCCTCCTCCCCGTCACCGCCGACGTCCGCGAGGTCGTCGCCGAGATCCACCGGGCCAAGGAGTCCGGGCTCGGCGCGCTCATGATCCCCTCCATGTGGGTGGACAAGGCGCCCTACCACGACCGGCGTTACGACCCGGTGTGGGCGGCGGCCGCCGAGACCGGCATGCCGGTCGTCACCCACTCCGGGGCGGCGCCGCGCGAGGAGTACGGCGACCACCTCGGGATCTACGTCTCCGAGGTCACCTTCTGGCCGGCCAGGCCGCTGTGGTTCCTGCTCTGGTCGGGCGTCTTCGAGCGCCACCCGGGCCTGCGGTTCGGGGTCGCCGAGTCCGGCTGCTGGTGGCTGCCGAACCTGCTCTGGTTCATGGACCGGCTCTACCTGGGCGCGCACGGCGGCAAGAAGCTGTCCCCGTTCGCGGAGCTGAAGCGGCCGCCGAGCGAGTACCTGGACCGGCAGGTCTTCGTCTGCGCGACCAACACCAAGCGGCGCGAGCTCGCGCAGCGGTACGAGATCGGCGTGGACAACATCCTGTGGGGCTCGGACTTCCCGCACCCGGAGGGGACCTGGCCCGACACGCGCGCGTGGCTGCGGAAGACGTTCCACGACATCCCGGTCGAGGAGACCCGGCGGATGCTCGGTCTCGCCGCCGCGGAGGTTTTCGGATTCGATATCCAAATATTGGATCCGATAGCCCGTCGGATCGGCCCCACCCCCGCCGACCTCGGCCAGCCCGCCGACCAGGCCGCCGTGGAGGCCTCCTGGGCCCGCTCCCGCGAGGTCGGCCGGCACTGGCTCACCGACCACGAGTTCCCGGTCATAGGAGCGAGCTGATGGACCGGTACACCGTCATCTCCGCCGACTGCCACGCCGGCGCCGACCTCCTCGACTACAAGCCGTACCTGGAGAAGAAGCACCACGACGACTTCGACGCCTGGGCGGCGACCTACGTCAACCCGTACGAGGACCTCCTCGCCGACACCGCCGACCGCAACTGGAACTCGCGGCGCCGGCTGCGCGAGCTGGAGGCGGACGGCATCGTCGCCGAGGTCGTCTTCCCCAACACCATCCCGCCGTTCTTCCCCAAGGCCTCCCTGATGGCCCAGCCGCCCACCCGTGCCGAGTACGAGCAGCGCTGGGCCGGGCTCCAGGCGCACAACCGCTGGCTGGCCGACTTCTGCGCGGACGCCCCGGGACGCAGGGCGGGCGTGGCGCAGATCCTCCTCAACGACGTGGACGCGGCGGTCGCCGAGATCCGCCGTGCCCGCGAGGCCGGGCTCACCGGCGGCATCCTGCTGCCCGGGGTCCCGCCGGGCTCGCCCGTCCCCGAGCTGTACTCCGCGGCGTACGACCCGATCTGGGCCGTCTGCGCCGAGCTCGACGTGCCGGTCAACCACCACGGCGGCTCCGCGT
This sequence comes from Streptomyces sp. NPDC055815, assembly GCF_053616475.1. NCBI lineage: Bacteria > Bacillati > Actinomycetota > Actinomycetes > Kitasatosporales > Streptomycetaceae > Streptomyces > Streptomyces sp. NPDC055815. The sequence goes on from NZ_JBSHDU010000075.1 coordinate 21,572, forward strand.
CTCCGCCGCTCGGCGACGAACCGGCCGCCCGGGCGGTGTTCATGGTGGAGACCACCTGGTTCTCCCACCGGGCCCTGTGGCACCTGATCTTCGGCGGCGCGTTCCGGCGCCACCCGGGGCTCAAGCTGGTCCTCACCGAGCAGGGTTCGGGCTGGATCCCCGGCGTCCTCCAGATGCTGGACTACTACCACGACCGCCTGGTCGCGGCCTCGACGAAGGCCTCGACCGCGGAGTCGAAGTTCGGCGCGGGTCTGGCGGAGTCCATGGGGAAGGGCCCCGGAGAGGTCTGGCGGGACAACTGCTTCGTCGGCGCGAGCTTCATGCGCCCCCACGAGGTGCCGCTGCGCGACCGGATCGGCCTCGACAAGATCATGTGGGGCAGCGACTACCCGCACGACGAGGGCACCACCCCGTACTCCCGCGAAGGCCTCCGCATCGCCTACGCGGGACTCCCGAGGGAGGAGGTCGCCGCCATGGTCGGCGGGAACGCCGCCCGCGTCTACGGCTTCGACCTCGCCCTCCTCGACCGCCTCGCCGCCGTCCACGGCCCGGCCGTCGAGGAGATCGCCCAGCCCCTGGAGAAGGTCCCCGAGGGGGCCACCAGCCCGGCCTTCGCCCCGGGCGGGTCGGTCCGTGTGTGGTGAGGCGACGGGTGCGACGCTCCTGGGGTGACTGAAGCCCCCGCACACGACGAGGCCCACGGCGGTGGCCTCGGCTCCCGTCTCAACTGGCTCCGGGCAGCCGTGCTCGGAGCCAACGACGGCGTCGTCTCCACCGCCGGCCTCGTCGTCGGCGTCGCCGGCGCCACCGAGTCCCAGGCCGCCCTGCTCACGGCCGGCCTCTCGGGGCTGCTCGCCGGCTCGATGTCGATGGCGGCGGGGGAGTACGTCTCGGTCTCCAGCCAGCGCGACTCCGAGAAGGCCGCGCTGGCGCAGGAGAAGCGCGAACTCCGCGAACAACCGGAGGCCGAACTCGCCGAACTGACCAGCCTGCTCGCCGCCCGCGGCCTCTCCCCGGAGGTGGCCCGCGAGGCCGCCGAACAGCTCACCGCCCGCGACGCGCTGCGCGCCCACGCGCGCGTGGAGCTCGGCATCGACCCCGACGCCCTCACCAACCCCTGGCACGCGGCCGGCGCCAGCTTCCTCGCCTTCACCGTCGGCGCCCTGCTCCCGCTCCTCGCGATCGTCCTCCCGCCGGCCTCCGCCCGCCTCGGGGTCACGGTCCTCTCCGTCCTCGCCGCACTCGCCTTCACCGGCTGGTGGAGCGCCCGCCTGGGCGCCGCCCCCACGGGCCCGGCGATCCTCCGCAACGTCGCGGGCGGAGCCCTGGCGATGGGCGTGACGTACGCGGCGGGGTCGCTCCTGGGGGCGGCGGGGGTCTGAGGCGCTTGTCGGAAGGTGCCAAAGCTTGCTGACAAGCTGTCTCACTTACTTGTAAGTAATCACGTCTAGTCGCGCCCGCCCGCCGCCTCTACCGTCATCGGCATGCCGCCCAACCTGCCCGATGTCGTGCTCTGGTCCATACCGGCGTTCGTCCTGCTCACCGTCCTGGAGATGGTCAGCCACCGGCTCCACCCCGACGAGGACGCCGCCGGGTACGAGGCCAAGGACGCCGCCACCAGCATCGGCATGGGCCTGGGGAGCCTCGGCTTCGACGCGCTGTGGAAGATCCCCGTCGTCGCGCTCTACACCGCCGTCTACGAGCTGACCCCGCTCCGCGTCCCCGTCCTCTGGTGGACGATCCCGCTCATGCTGCTCGCGCAGGACTTCCTCTACTACTGGCAGCACCGCGGACACCACGTCATCCGCATCCTCTGGGCCTGCCACGTCGTCCACCACAGCAGCCGGAAGTTCAACCTCTCGACCGCGCTGCGCCAGCCGTGGACCGGCGTCACCGGCTGGCCGTTCTACCTGCCGCTGATCGCCCTCGGCGTCCACCCGGCGGCCCTCGCCTTCTGCTACTCGGTCAACCTCGTCTACCAGTTCTGGATCCACACCGAGCGCATCGACAAGCTGCCCCGCCCCTTCGAGTACGTCCTCAACACGCCCTCGCACCACCGCGTCCACCACGCCTCCCAGGGCGGCTACCTGGACCGCAACTTCGGCGGCATCCTGATCGTCTGGGACCGGATGTTCGGTTCCTGGGTCGGCGAGACCGAGCGGCCCGTCTACGGGCTCACCAAGAACATCGAGACCTACAACCCGCTGCGCGTCGCCACCCACGAGTACGCCGCCATCGCCCGCGACCTGCGCGCCGCCCGCGGCTGGCGCGAGCGGGCCGGACGGGTCTTCCGCGGCCCCGGCTGGCAGCCCGCGCCCCAGGCCCCCCGGGCCACGACCGCCCCCGAGGCCGCCGCGTGAAGACCTCCTCCCGCGTCCTGCTCGCCGCCTTCGGGCTCGCGGCCGCCGTCGACCTGGTCTCGCTGCTCGCCGGCGCCGAGCTCGGCCACCAGATCGCCAAGCCGCTCCTGATGCCCCTGCTCGCCGCGTCCGCCGTCACCCGCGGCGCTCCCGGGACGCTCACCGCCGCGCTCCTCCTCGGCTGGGGCGGAGACGTCTTCCTGCTCTCCGGCGCCGACTGGGCCTTCCTCGTCGGCATGGGCTCCTTCGCCGCCGGACACGTCTGCTACCTGCTCCTCTTCGGCCGCAGGCGTACGTCGCCGGTGCTCGGCGCCCTGTACGCCGCCGCGCTCCTCACCACCGTCGCGCTCCTCTGGCCCGACCTCCCCGCCGAGCTGCGGATCCCCGTCGCCGGATACTCGCTGCTGCTCACCGCGATGGCCTACCGCTCCAGCGCCCTCGGGCTCACGGCCGGCCTCGGCGGCGCGCTGTTCCTGCTGTCCGACACCCTGATCGCCACCGGCGTCGCCGCGTGGCCCCAGCTGCCGGCGCCCGACTTCTGGGTCATGCTGACCTACATCGCGGCGCAGTACCTGCTGACGGCGGGAGCGCTCCGCGCGATGTACGGTGAACGTCGTACAACCGTCTGACAGCAAGGACCACCCCCCATGCGCGCCACCACCATCCACGCCCCGTTCGACATGCGCGTGGAGGACGTGCCCGACCCGGTGATCCAGGAGTCCACGGACGTCGTCCTGCGGGTCCTGCGCGCCTGCATCTGCGGCAGCGACCTGTGGGCCTACCGCGGCGAGTCCGCCCGGCAGCCCGGCCAGCGCATCGGCCACGAGTTCCTCGGCATCGTCGAGGCGGCCGGCTCCGACGTCACCGGCTTCGCCGCGGGCGACCTCGTCGTCGCCCCCTTCGTCTGGTCCGACGGCACCTGCGAGTACTGCGCCGAGGGCCTCCAGACCTCCTGCCCGCGCGGCGGCTTCTGGGGCTCGGTCGGCTCCGACGGCGGCCAGGGCGAGGCCGTCCGCGTCCCGTACGCGGACGGCACCCTGGTCAAGCTCCCGGCCGAAGCGGCCGGTGACGACCGCCTCCTCACCGCCCTGCTCGCCCTCTCGGACGTGCTCGGCACCGGCCACCACGCCGCCCTTGGCGCGGGCGTCACCAAGGGCTCCACGGTCGCCGTCGTCGGCGACGGCGCGGTCGGCCTCTGCGGCGTCCTGGCCGCCAAGCGGCTCGGCGCGGAGCGGATCATCGCGCTGGGCCGGCACACCGCCCGTACCGACATCGCCCGCGCCTTCGGCGCCACCGACGTGGTCGCCGAGCGCGGCGAGGCCGCCGAGGCCGCCGTCCGCGAGCTCACCGGCGGCCAGGGTGCCCACGGCGTCATCGAGGCCGTCGGCACCGAGCAGTCGATGCGCACGGCGGTCGCGATCGCCCGCGACGGCGGCTCCATCGGCTACGTCGGCGTCCCGCACGGCAGCGGCACGGGCCTCGACCTCTCGGTCATGTTCGACCGCAACATCGCCCTCCGCGGCGGCGTCGCCCCGGTCCGCGCCTACATCCCGGAACTCCTCCCGGACGTCCTCTCCGGCGCCGTCGACCCGTCCCCGGTCTTCGACCTGACGGTGGGCCTGGACGGAGTCCCGTCGGGCTACCGGGCCATGGACGAGCGCACGGCCCTGAAGGTCCTGGTCAAGCCGTAAGGAGGCACCGACGGCGGGCGCCCCGGCCCGCCGTCGGCCGGCCCTCAGGACCCCGCCCACTCCGGCGCGTCCGCCCCCGCGACCCCAGGCGGCCGGGACCAGGAGCTCGGACCGCCCTCGTACGACACCGGCGACAGCGCGTGCCGCAGCCGCCCCAGCGGTCCCTCCGACTCCGCGAGGTACCGCTCCGGCTCGTACCGCGGCAGCGCGTGCGCCAGCCAGTGCCCCGTCTGCGCAAGCGCCATGCGGACGAGCCGGCTGCCGCCCTCCGCGCGCTGTTCCGTCAGCGACCGCAGGACCGCCGCCGCGAGCAGATACCCCGTGCCGTGGTCCAGGGCCTGCGCCGGCAGCGCGCCCGGCTCCGCGGCCGAGCCCTCCGTGACCGCGATGCCCGTCGCCACCTGCACCAGGGAGTCGAAGCCGCGCCGCCCGCCCCACGGCCCGTAGTCGCCCCAGGCGGAGAGCCGGGCGGTCACCAGGCCCGGCCGCTCCAGGTCGAACCGGTCCAGCGCGCCCGGCCGGTAGCCGGTCACCAGCACGTCGGCGGCGTCGAGGAGTTCGTCGAAGGTCCGCCGGTCCGACGGGCGGTCCAGATCCAGCGCCGCCGTCCGCTTGCCGACGCCCGTGTCCGCGTGCTGGTCCGGCAGTTCCGGGTTCCCCGGCGGGTCGATCCGCAGCACGTCCGCGCCGAGCAGCGCGAGCGTCCGGGTCGCGACCGGCCCGGCGATCACCCGGGTCAGATCGAGGACCCGCAGCGGCCGCCCGGCCACGGCCCGGGGCGCCGCCTCGTCCAGCCGCTCCCGGCTCAGCAGCGGCCGCGCCGCCACCTCCCGGCCCTGCTCGCCCGCCGCCCACTCCTCGGGCGTCCGCAGGGCGACGGCCAGGCCCCCGGCCGCGTACACCGCCGTCTCGACCTCGACGGCCTTCCGCTCCCCGATCGCCGCCGCGACGGCCTCCACGGAGTCGGAGGCGTGCAGCGCCGCGAGCAACGCCGCCCTGTGGTGCGGATAGTTGGCGTGCGTACGGACCCAGCCGTCGGCCGCCCGCCAGAACCGCGAGAGGGGCGCGAAGTTCACCGGCGCCCGCCCGTCGACCCGTAGATGACGCTCGCTCACGAAGGCGGTCGCGACCGCCCCGTCGTCCACCCGCACCGGCCCCGGAAGCCCCGCGTGCTCCACCGCGGCGAGCGAGCAGGCGGCGACCGCGCCCCGCGCCAGGTCCAGCACCGGCAGCCGCGCGGGGAGCAGCCCCGAGACCCCGCCGTACTCCACGCGGTCGACGAGGGCGGGATCGCCGCCGAGGGCCGACCACAACAACTCCGTACCCGTACGCACTGTGTTGTCCATGACCGCAGTGTGGCACTCAGTGCCACGCAAAGGGCCCCGGTGTGGCACACCACACCAGGGCCCTCCGACCGTGCCGTACCGCTTACTTCACGGCGGCCAGCGCGTCCACGATGCCGGCTCCGTAGAAGCCGTTCCTCTTGTCCGCGCCGTCCTGGCAGACGGCGTCGACGACACCGTCGGAGTTGATGTCGTACGGGTTGGTGCACGCGTGCTCGTCGGCCTGCGCGTACAGCAGCGCCTTCAGCGCCGCCGGGCTCGCGTACGGGTGCGTCGACTTCAGCAGCGCCAGCACACCGGCGGCGTGCGGCGAGGCCATCGACGTACCGGCCTTGTAGTTGTAGCCGCCGTCGACCGTGGTCGACAGGATGCGGCCGTTGACCGCCGGGGCGTCCGGCGTCTGGTACTCGGTGCGGTCACCGCCGGGGGCGGCGATGTCGATGACGCCCATGCCGTAGTTGGAGTAGGACGCCTTCAGGCCCTTGGCGCCGGTCGAGGAGACCGTCACGACGCCCGGCAGCATGGCCGGGTAGTCGAAGCACTCCTTCGGGTTGATGACCCGGTTGCCCGGCGTGGTGTCGTTCGGGCTGCTGGTGTCGAGGATCGACTCGGCCGCCAGGTCGAACTTGGAGTTGCCGGCCGCGGCGACGTTGACCGTGCCCTTCTTCTCCGCGTACCGGGTCGCGCGGGTGACCGCCTCGATGAGGGCCTTCTGGTCCTCGTCGTTCTTGCAGGCGAACATCCACGGGTCGGTGTAGTAGCTGTTGTTCGTGATGTCGACGCCGTGCTCGGCCGCCCACACGAAGCCACAGACCACGGCCTCGGTGTAGAAGAAGCCGTCCGGGGTGGACACCTTGATGCCGGCGAGCTTCACGCCCGGCGCGACACCCGTGACGCCGACGCCGTTCTTGGCGGCGCCGATGGTGCCCGCGACGTGCGTGCCGTGGTCGCTCTCGCCCTTCATCGGACGCCACGAGCCGGCGGTGGTGTCCGCCTTGCCGGACACGCAGTTGGCGGACTTGGCGGCGTCGAAGTTCGGCGCCAGGTCCGGGTGGGTGTCGTCGACACCCGTGTCGATGATGCCGACGGTGACCCGGCTGCTGCCGAGGGTCTTCTGGTGGGCCTTGTCGGCCTTGATCGCCGGGAGGTCCCACTGCAGGGGCTCCAGCGGGTCCTGGCCGTCCGTGGCGGCGGCCGCGGCCGCCTTCGCCTCGGCGGCGGACAGCGTCTGCGCGCCCTCGTCGACGGAGTCGTCGGACTGCACGGTGAGCGGGGCGGTACGGGTCGCACCGGCCGACACCACACCACGCGCCTGACGGATCGTCTTCGCGAACTCGGGGTTCTGCGAGTGGACGACTATCACGCCTATCTGGTCGTACGAGATGACCACCTCGCCGCCCGCGGCGGCGATCGCCTTCTTCACCGAGGAGGCGGTCCAGCGGCCACCCTCGACGTTGACGACGTACGAGAGCTTCGGGCCGCTGAAGGCGGCCACGGTGGCCGGGGCGTCGCTCAGTTCCGCGGCGGAGGCGGCGCCGGGGGCAAGGAAGCCGAGCGAGGCCGTGAGCGCGAGACCGACCGGCAGAGCAAGAGCTCGGCCGCGCCTCGATCCCAGATGAGCCATGGGTTCTCCACATCATCCGTATGTACTGTCCGCGCGCGGGTTTACGCGCCGACAGGTGCATGACGAGTGAAGCTATCGCTGATCTTCCCGAAGCTTCAATGAGTTGAGAAGACTTCATGAAGATCTGTTCAAGGAAATCCCCCGGATGAACCGCTTCGCTTCCCGCTCCGTGCCGTTGGTCAGGGGAGGGGCTCCGCTCGGAGCCCCGCTTCCCGCACCCCTGGTGAGGCCCCCTTGACCATGCCGCCCGTCCCCGCGTCACGAGGAGAATCCGTGGCTACCGAAGCACCGCCGCCGCCGAGAAAGGACACGGAGACCGCGTACGGTCCCGCGTCGCCCACGACGGAACAGTTCGTCGAGGTGCAGGAAGGCGCGGAGTTCGGCGAATTGCGCCGTACGTACCGTTCGTTCGCCTTCCCCCTCACCCTGGCCTTCATCGCCTGGTACCTGCTGTACGTGCTGCTGTCCAACTACGCGGGCGGCTTCATGGGCACCAAGGTCTTCGGCAACATCAACGTGGCCCTCGTCCTCGGCCTCGGCCAGTTCGCCACCACCTTCCTCATCGCCTGGCTCTACTCGCGGCACGCGGCGAACCGGCTCGACCCCAAGGCCGAGGCCATCAGAACCCGTATGGAGGGCGACGCATGAGCACCCCCGTCCTGCTCGCGGCCGGCAACGCCACCGCCGAGCACCGGCCCCTGATCATCGCCCTGTTCGGCGCCTTCGTCGTCGCCACCCTCGTCATCACCGTCTGGGCCGGCCGCCAGACCCGCAGCGCCGCCGACTTCTACGCCGGCGGACGCCAGTTCACCGGCTTCCAGAACGGCCTCGCGATCTCCGGCGACTACATGTCCGCCGCGTCCTTCCTCGGCATCGCCGGAGCCATCGCCCTCTTCGGCTACGACGGCTTCCTGTACTCGATCGGCTTCCTCGTCGCCTGGCTCGTCGCGCTGCTCCTGGTCGCCGAGCCGCTGCGCAACTCCGGCCGGTTCACCATGGGCGACGTCCTCGCCTACCGGATGCGCCAGCGGCCCGTCCGCACCGCCGCCGGCACCTCGACGATCGTCGTCTCGATCTTCTACCTGCTCGCCCAGATGGCCGGCGCGGGCGTCCTCGTCTCGCTGCTGCTCGGCATCACCAGCGACGGCGGCAAGATCGCGATCGTCGCCCTGGTCGGTCTCCTGATGATCGTGTACGTGACCATCGGCGGCATGAAGGGCACCACCTGGGTGCAGATGGTCAAGGCGGTCCTGCTCATCGCCGGCACGCTCCTGATCACCTTCCTCATCCTGCTGAAGTTCCACTTCAACATCTCGGAGCTGCTCGGCGCGGCCGCCACCAACAGCGGCAAGGGCGACGCCTTCCTGGAGCCCGGCCTCAAGTACGGCGCCACCGCCACCTCCAAGCTGGACTTCCTCTCCCTCGGCATCGCGCTCGTCCTCGGCACGGCCGGCCTGCCCCACATCCTCATCCGCTTCTACACGGTGCCGACCGCCAAGGCCGCCCGTAAGTCCGTCAACTGGGCCATCGGCATCATCGGCGCCTTCTACCTGATGACGATCGTCCTCGGCTTCGGCGCCGCCGCCCTCCTCAAGAACAGCGACATCGTCGCCTCCAACAAGGCCGGCAACACGGCCGCCCCGCTCGCGGCCCTGGAGATCGGCGGCGGAGCCGACTCCACCGGCGGTGCGATCCTCCTCGCCGTCATCTCCGCCGTCGCCTTCGCGACCATCCTCGCCGTCGTCGCCGGCCTGACCCTGGCCTCCTCCTCGTCCTTCGCGCACGACATCTACGCCAACGTCATCCGGCGCGGTCAGGCCACCGAGAAGGAGGAGGTGAAGGCCGCCCGCTGGGCGACCGTCCTCATCGGCATCGTCTCCATCGCGCTCGGCGCCCTCGCCCGCGACCTCAACGTCGCCGGCCTCGTCGCCCTCGCCTTCGCGGTCGCCGCCTCGGCCAACCTGCCGACGATCCTCTACTCGCTCTTCTGGAAGCGGTTCACCACCCAGGGCGCGCTGTGGTCGATCTACGGCGGGCTGATCTCCGCCGTCGTCCTCGTGCTCTTCTCCCCGGTCGTCTCCGGCAAGCCCACGTCGATGTTCAAGACGGTGGACTTCTACTGGTTCCCGCTGGAGAACCCCGGCCTCGTCTCCATCCCGCTCGGCTTCCTGCTCGGCTGGCTCGGCTCGATCCTCTCCACGGAGGAGCCGGACAAGGGCAAGTACGCGGAGCTGGAGGTCAAGTCCCTCACCGGAGTCGGAGCGCACTGACCGGAGCGCAGCGAACCGCATACGGTGTGCCACCGCCGGACGGCCGCGTCGTAGAGTTCTACGACGCGGCCGCGTCGGTCCTCGTGACAATCTGCCCTGCTGGTTGTCCGTGCGCTCACGTAGGCTCGGAACACACGCATCCGGACATCGGGGAGGGGGCCCACAGTGCTCATCGACACCTACGGCCGTGTGGCCACTGACCTGCGCGTCTCGCTCACGGACCGGTGCAATCTGCGCTGCACGTACTGCATGCCCGAGGAGGGCCTCCAGTGGCTCGCCAAGCCGGACCTCCTCACCGACGACGAGATCGTCCGGCTGATCCGCATCGCGGTCACCGACCTCGGCGTCACCGAGGTCCGCTTCACCGGCGGTGAGCCGCTGCTCCGCCCCGGCCTCGTCGGGATCGTCGAGCGCTGCGCCGCCCTGGAGCCCCGCCCCCGGATGTCCCTCACCACCAACGGCATCGGGCTCAAGCGCACCGCCGCCGCCCTCAAGGCCGCCGGCCTCGACCGGGTCAACGTCTCCCTCGACACCCTGCGCCCCGAGGTCTTCAAGACCCTCACCCGGCGCGACCGCCACCAGGACGTCCTCGACGGCATGGCCGCCGCCCGCGAGGCCGGCCTCACCCCGGTCAAGGTCAACGCCGTCCTGATGCCCGGGCTCAACGCCGACGAGGCCCCCGACCTCCTCGCCTGGGCGATCGAGGAGGGGTACGAGCTCCGCTTCATCGAGCAGATGCCCCTGGACGCCCAGCACGGCTGGAAGCGCGACGGCATGATCACCGCCGGGGACATCCTGGAGTCCCTGCGCACCCGCTTCACGCTGACGCCCGAAGGCTCCGAGGAGCGGGGCTCGGCCCCCGCCGAGCGCTGGGTCGTCGACGGCGGATCGCACACGGTCGGCGTCATCGCCTCCGTCACCCGCCCGTTCTGCCGGGCCTGCGACCGCACCCGGCTCACCGCCGACGGACAGGTGCGGACCTGTCTCTTCGCCACCGAGGAGACGGACCTGCGGGCGGCGCTGCGCGCCGAAGACCCGTCGCCCGCGTCGGACGAGACGGTCGCGGAGCTCTGGAAGAAGGCCATGTGGGGCAAGAAGGCGGGCTCGGGCCTCGACGACCCGAGCTTCCTCCAGCCCGAGCGCCCGATGTCAGCTATCGGCGGCTGAGTCCCAGTCCGCGAAGGGGACGACGTCCTTCAGGAAGCCCCGTACGCCCAGGAACTGGGAGAGGTGCTCGCGGTGCTCCTCGCACGCGAGCCAGGTCTTGCGGCGCTCCGGCGTGTGCAGCTTGGGATTGTTCCAGGCGAGCACCCACACGGCGTCGGCTCGGCAGCCCTTCGCGGAACAGATCGGCTTGTCGTCAGTCACCCGATCATTGTCCAGCAACAGCGATGCCGGGCAGCCACGGGGGGAGCTGCCCGGCATCGGTCCGTCGCTCCGACGGGGGATGCGGAGCGCGTAGGCAGTATGTCACGGCACATGGGGTGCGGTGCACCGGATCGTCATGATTGATCTGAGGTTTTCTTGAGGTTCGGAGCCTCGAGTGCGGGTCGCTCCGGAGTGGGGACGAAGGTGGAGGGAAGGGACGGAGCCCTCTCGCGTCCCGCGTTGGCGATGACCACGGCGATGTAGGGGAGCAGCAGGCCCAGGGCCAGCGCCACGAAGGCCACGTGCCGCTCCACGTTCCACAGCACCGTCGCGGCGATCACGGAGAGTGTGCGCACCGTCATCGAGATGACATAGCGCCGCTGCCTTCCCCGGACATCGTCGGCGAGCCCCTGCCGGGCCCCCGTGATGCGGAAGACCTCGGTCCCGCCATGCTTCGACATCGCCGTTCACCACCCACGAGCTGCGCCGGACCCTCCCCGGTCCGGACCTCTTCCCACCGTACGCCCGCCCCGCCCGGCCGACGAGACCGGGGCGCGTACGGCACTGTCCGACATGCGCCGTATGGCGTATGGGCCGAGACTGGGCCCACATGCGCACAAGGAGGCGACGATGAGTTGGTTGTGGGCGATCATCGTGGGATTCGTCCTCGGTCTGATCGCGAAGGCGATCCTGCCGGGGAAGCAGCAGATCCCGCTGTGGCTGACGACCGTGTTCGGCATTCTCGGCAGCGTGCTCGGCAACGCGGTCGCGGGCTGGATCGGAGTCGAGGACACCCGGGGCATCGACTGGACCCGGCACCTGCTCCAGCTGCTCGGCGCCGTCGCCGTCGTCGGAGTGGGCGACATGCTGTGGGCCTCGATCAGAGGCGGCAAACAGCGCGCCTGAGACACGAGAAGAGGCCCGGTACGGTGCACAGCGCACGTACCGGGCCTCTTCCCGTGGTCCCGCTAGCCGGCGAACTCGATCGCCGCCAGGTTCTTCTTGCCGCGCCGCAGCACCAGCCAGCGGCCGTGCAGCAGCTCCTCCGCCGACACCACGGCGTCCTCGGCGGTCACCTTCACGTTGTTCACGTAGGCCCCGCCCTCCTTCACCGTGCGGCGCGCCGCCGACTTGCTCGCCACCAGACCGACCTCGGCGAACAGGTCCACGACCTGGCCGAGCTCGGACACGCGCGCGTGCGGCAGCTCGGACAGCGCGGCGGCGAGCGTCGGCTCGTCCAGCTCGGCCAGGTCGCCCTGACCGAACAGCGCCTTGGAGGCGTTGATGACGGCCGCGCACTGCTCGGCGCCGTGCACCAGGGCGGTGAGCTCCTCGGCGAGCGCCCGCTGGGCGGCGCGCGCCTGCGGCCGCTCGGCGGTCTGCGCCTCCAGCTCCTCCAGCTCCTCGCGGGACTTGAAGGACAGGATCCGCATGTACGTCGAGATGTCCCGGTCGTCCACGTTCAGCCAGAACTGGTAGAACGCGTACGGGGTGGTCATCTCCGGGTCCAGCCAGACGGCGCCGCCCTCGGTCTTGCCGAACTTGGTGCCGTCCGCCTTGACCATCAGCGGGGTCGCGAGCGCGTGCGCCTCGGCGCCCGGCTCCAGGCGGTGGATCAGGTCGAGGCCGGCCACCAGGTTGCCCCACTGGTCCGAGCCGCCCTGCTGGAGCGTGCAGCCGTAGCGGCGGTACAGCTCCAGGAAGTCCATGCCCTGGAGCAGCTGGTAACTGAACTCGGTGTAGCTGATGCCCTGCTCGGACTCCAGGCGCCGGGCGACGGAGTCCTTGGTCAGCATCTTGTTGACCCGGAAGTGCTTGCCGATGTCCCGCAGGAACTCGATCGCCGACAGGCCGGCGGTCCAGTCCAGGTTGTTCACCATGACCGCCGCGTTCTCCCCCTCGAAGGAGAGGAAGGGCTCGATCTGCGCCCGCAGCCGGTTCACCCAGTTCGCGACCGTCTCGGGGTCGTTCAGGGTGCGCTCGGCCGTCGGCCGCGGGTCACCGATCTGCCCGGTGGCCCCGCCGACCAGCGCCAGCGGCCGGTGCCCGGCCTGCTGGAGCCGGCGGACGGTGAGGACCTGGACCAGGTGGCCGACGTGGAGACTGGCCGCGGTCGGGTCGAAACCGCAATAGAACGTGACGGGACCGTCCGCGAGAGCCTTGCGCAGGGCGTCCTCATCGGTGGACTGGGCGAAGAGCCCACGCCACTTCAGCTCGTCGACGATGTCCGTCACGTCGTCCGTCTCCTCAGAAGTTGTCGGTGGTGATCAGGTACTCAGTCTAGGTGGGTCAGACCCCCTTGCTGACCGAGCTCATGTTGAAGTCCGGCACCCGCAGGGCGGGCATCGCGGCCCGGGTGAACCAGTCGCTCCACTCGCGCGGCAGCGTCTTCTCCGTCCGGCCCGCCTCCGAGGCCCGCGACAGCAGGTCCACCGGCGACTCGTTGAACCGGAAGTTGTTCACCTCGCCGACCACCTCGCCGTTCTCGACGAGGTAGACGCCGTCCCGGGTCAGCCCGGTCAGCAGCAGCGTCGCCGGGTCGACCTCGCGGATGTACCAGAGGCAGGTCAGCAGCAGGCCACGCTCCGTCGAGGCCACCATCTCCTCCAGGGAGCGCTCGCCGCCGCCGTCCAGGATCAGGTTCCCGGCTCCCGGCGCCACGGGCAACCGAGTAAGCGCCGCCGTGTGCCGGGTGGTGATCAGGTGGGCCAGGGCGCCGGCCTTCACCCAGTCGACCGGAGCGACCGGCAGACCGTTGTCGAAGACGGAGGAGTCGTCGCCGGAGGAGTGCGCGATGACGAACGGCGAGGACTCGAGGCCCGGCTCGTTCGGGTCGCTGCGCAGCGTGAGCGGCAGCGGGGAGAGCGTCTCGCCGAGCCGGGTGCCGCCGCCGGGCTTGGAGAAGACCGTCCGGCCCTCCACCGCGTCCCGGGCCGTCGAGGACCACAGCTGGTAGATCAGCAGGTCGGCCACCGCGGTCGGCGGCAGCAGCGTCTCGTACCGGCCGGCGGGCAGCTCGATCCTCCGCTCCGCCCAGCCGAGGCGGGTCGCGAGCTCGGCGTCGAGCGCGGCCGGGTCGACGTCCTTGAAGTCCCGGGTCGCGCGACCGGCCCAGGCGGAGCGCGAGCGGTCCGGGGACTTGGCGTTGAGCTCCAGGGTCCCGTTCGGCTGGTCGTGGCGCAGCCGCAGCCCCGTGGAGGTGCCCAGGTAGGTGGAGGTCAGCTCGTGGTTGGCGAAGCCGTACAGCTCCCGGCCGCCCGCACGCGCGCGTGCGAAGGCCTCGCCGAGCGCCGGGGCGAAGTCGGTGAAGACCGCGGAGGAGGTCTCCGCCGGGGCGTCCGTGAAGTCGGGCGAGGCGGGCACGCCCTCCACGAGCGGCTGGGCGTCCTCGGCGGGCCCGGCGGCGCGGGCGGCGGCCTCGGCGGCCCGGACCAGGGGCTCCAGGTCGTCGACGGTCACGGCGGACCGCGAGACGACACCGGAGGCGGTGCCCTGGGCGCCGTCGACGGTCGCGATGACGGTGAGCGTCCGGCCCCGGGTCACACCGTTCGTGGTGAGCGCGTTCCCCGCCCAGCGCAGATTGGCCGAGGACTCCTCGTCGGCGATGACGACACACCCGTCGGCGCGGGACAGCTCCAGGGCCCGCTCGACGATCTCGTACGGCTTGCTGACGCGGCTCATCGACCGGCCTCCTGCGTCGTGTTCAGGATGTTGACGCCCCGGAAGAGGGCGGACGGGCAGCCGTGCGAGACGGCGGCGACCTGGCCCGGCTGGGCCTTGCCGCAGTTGAAGGCGCCACCGAGCACGTACGTCTGCGGGCCGCCGACCTGCTCCATCGAGCCCCAGAAGTCGGTGGTCGTCGCCTGGTACGCCACGTCCCGCAGCTGCCCGGCAAGGCGCCCGTTCTCGATGCGGAAGAAGCGCTGGCCGGTGAACTGGAAGTTGTAGCGCTGCATGTCGATCGACCAGGACCGGTCGCCGACCACGTAGATGCCGCGCTCCACGCCCCCGATCAGGTCCTCCGTCGACAGACCGCCCGGGTCCGGCTGGAGCGAGACGTTCGCCATCCGCTGCACCGGCACGTGCGCGGGGGAGTCGGCGAAGGCGCAGCCGTTCGACCGGCCGAGGCCTGTGAGCTTCGCGATCCGCCGGTCCAGCTGGTAGCCGACGAGCGTGCCGTCCTTCACCAGGTCCCAGGACTGCGCCTCGACGCCCTCGTCGTCGAAGCCGACCGTGGCGAGCCCGTGCTCGGCGGTACGGTCGCCCGTCACGTTCATGATCGAGGAGCCGTACGCCAGCTTGCCCAGCTGGTCGAAGGTGGCGAACGAGGTGCCCGCGTACGCCGCCTCGTAGCCGAGCGCCCGGTCCAGCTCGGTGGCGTGCCCGATGGACTCGTGGATCGTCAGCCACAGGTTCGACGGGTCCACGACCAGGTCGTACCGGCCGGCCTCCACGCTCGGCGCCCGCATCTTCTCGGCGAGCAGCGCCGGGATCTCGTCGAGCTCCTTGTCCCAGTCCCAGCCGGTCCCCGTCAGGTACTCCCAGCCCCGCCCGACCGGCGGCGCGATCGTCCGCATCGAGTCGAACTCGCCGGTCGTGTCGTCCACGGCGACCGCCGTGAGCTGCGGGTGCAGCCGGACGCGCTGCTGGGTGGTCACGGTGCCGGCCGTGTCCGCGTAGAACTTGTTCTCGTGGACGGTGAGCAGCGAGGCGTCCACGTGCGCCACGCCCTCCGCCCCGAGCAGCCGCGCGCTCCAGTCGGCGAGCAGCGCGCCCTTCTCCTCGGCGGGGACGGAGAAGGGGTCGATCTCGTACGAGGAGACCCAGGTGCGCTCGGAGTGCACCGGCTCCTCGGCCAGCTCCACGCGCTCGTCCGAGCCGGCCGCCGCGATCACCTTCGCCGACAGCTTGGCCATGGCGACCGCCTGCGAGGCGACCCGCGCGGCCCCGTCCATCGTCAGGTCGACGCCGGACGCGAAGCCCCAGGCCCCGCCGTGCACCACCCGCACCGCGTAACCGAGGTCCGTGGTGTCCGAGGAACCGGACGGTTTGGCGTCGCGCAGCCGCCACGAGGCGCTGCGCACCCGCTCCAGGCGGAAGTCCGCGTGCTCGGCACCGAGCGCGCGCGCTCGGGCGAGCGCCGCGTCGGCGAGCGCCCGCAGGGGCAGCGCGACGAACGAAGGGTCGATCTGATGGACCACGAGCGGCCTCGCTCTCGGCGATCGGAAGACAGCGGTCTGAAACTGCCCCGGAAGTCAATCACGGGACGGGCCGCCGAGTCGGCGCATTGCGGCGCACCCCCGGCGCCAACCGCCCCAACAGGTCTCCGTGCGCCGGTCATTGAGGAATCGGAATAAGGCATTGGCATAGCCCGGCCATGGATCCGATGAGATGATCGACGCCATGCACGGGTGGGTGAACGGAGTGAGGTCCTGGCTGTCGTCCCTTGACGAGGACGCACTCAGATCCCTGCTGACCTGGCATCAGTGCTTACGCGGCGACAGACACGCCCACACAGCCGACCGTCCGGCGTGCCGGACACCCCCCAGTCGCCGGGAACTGCACACCGCGCGCGTGCGGCTCGCCAAGGCGCAGCAGGGACAACTGACGAGCATCGCCGCCTGCGGGCTCGTCTGGGCCGTGAAGGTGCTCCGCACGGAGTACGGCTTCTCCGAGCGCGCGCTCGCGGACCCCACCCTCGACGAACTCCTCGCCATGCTCCGGGTGCTCGACCCGCCCCTCGCGCGGTGCGCCCTTTACGGCATGCTCCTGCCCGGCACCAGCC
Source organism: Streptomyces sp. NPDC055815 (assembly GCF_053616475.1). NCBI lineage: Bacteria > Bacillati > Actinomycetota > Actinomycetes > Kitasatosporales > Streptomycetaceae > Streptomyces > Streptomyces sp. NPDC055815. Next base: position 38,013 of record NZ_JBSHDU010000075.1, read on the forward strand.
GGCTGCCGGTGGCGCCGCTGGCACGGGAGCACGAGGCCGCATTACAGAGGGCGGCCGACAGCAGTCCGCCGTCCGACGCGTACGCGATAGGCCCAGCCTTCGACGCCCCGCTCGATGCCCCGACGACGCCCTACGAGTGTGAGGATGCCGCTCCCTTGCCCGCTCCTGCGCCCGCCCACCTGACCCTTCCCGCCTCGCTCGTACGGCTCCGGCAGTCCGGTGAGCAGTTGGCCGCCGGCCTGCGCGCGGCGGCGGACGCCGTCGAGACCGGGCAGCTCCCCACGGACACCCCCGCCGAGGCGCTCACCACCTGGACCGAGGAACGCGAGCGGCTCGCCTCCGCACTCGCCGCCGAGGGACTCACCTGGGGACCGGACCGCGGATACGCCGACGCCGAGACCGGGTTGACGCGGCTGCGGGAGGCGCGCGCCGAACAGGTCGACGCCCTGTGGCGCAAGGCCGGCCGGTACGCCGAACTCCTCGAACTGGCCGACGACGAGGACGAGGCCTCCGACCTCCGCCGCCACCTGGAACGCATCGAGGCGCAGCTGCGTGAGCTCGGGGCGGGGGAGCCGGATTCCGAGGACGGCGAACCCGCGCCCTCCGTCGGGTCCCCGGCCGGACCGACCGAGCACGGCACCGGCGACTCGACCGCGCTCCCGGGCCGGCCCGCCGACCGGGTCCGCGCGGGCGCCTCCTCGATCGAGGCCGTCCGCCGGGCGGTGGAGCCCCCGCCGCCGGCCCCCCTCCCGGCCCAGGCCGGACCCATCTCCACGCCCCCGAAGCCCCCCGCCACCGAGCCGGTCCCGGCCACGGATCCGGCGCCCGAGCCGACGCGACCACGACCCGCCGACCCGACCGCGGCGGCCACGCCCGACCCCGCGCCCGCGCCCGCCCCGACCGATGCGCCCGCGCTCGACCCCGCGCCCGCGCCCGCGCCGACCGATGTGCCCACGCCCACGCCCGGTGCCGTGCCCGCCCCGGTCGCCACCGGCTCCACGCCGCCCGCGCCGGCCGACGAGCCGACCGCGGCCGCCGTGCCCGGCCCCGTCCGCGTACCCGCCCAGGCCCCGGCCCCCTTCGTCGCACCCGCGCCCGCCCGGGTCTCGGCCGCCGGACCGGCCCGGGCCGCCGCCCCGGCCGCCGCCCCCGCGC
>NZ_JBSHDU010000076.1:0-39162 GCF_053616475.1 Streptomyces sp. NPDC055815
GGTCTGTGTCTGCCGCGTGGGGTGGAGACCCTGGTGGGGATGCTGGCGGTGTGGAAGGCGGGGGCTGGGTATCTGCCGGTGGATGTGGGTCAGCCCGCGGAGCGGATCGCGTTCATGCTGGGTGACAGTCGTGCGGTGCTGACGTTGACGACGGAGGAGATCCTGGAGGATCTCCCTGCGGGTCGGCATCGTCTGGTGGCGGTCGACGGGCCGCTGGTGGAGATGCAGCTGGCGGGGCTCCCCGACAGCGCACCGGAGGTTTCCGTCGAGCCTGGTCAGGTGGCGTATGTGGTGTATACGTCGGGTTCGACTGGCCGTCCGAAGGGTGTCGCGGTCACCCAGGCCGGGTTGGCGAACTATGTGGGTGCGGTGCCGGCCCGGGTGGGGTTCGTCCGGCCGGGTGGTGGGTTCGCGGTGTTGCAGGGGCAGGCGACGGACCTGGGCAACACGACCATCTTCGCCAGTCTCGTGTGCGGGGGTGTGCTGCACTTCCTGAGTGAGGAGGCGGTGACGGACCCTGCTCTGGTGCGGGAGTACGTGACCGGTCACCGGATCGAGGGTGTGAAGGCGGTGCCTTCCCATGTGGCGGCGCTGGGCGCGTCGGCCGTCGGTTCGGTGGGGTCTCTGGTGCTCGGTGGTGAGACGGCATCGCCCGCTCTGGTGGGTGAGCTGCTTGCTCAGGGTGGGGAGGTGTTCAACCACTACGGTCCGACGGAGACCACCATCGGTGTCGCCACGGGCGTGTTGTCGGTAACGGACGTGGAGGCGGGGGTCGTGCCGGTGGGCCGACCTGTGGCGAACACCCGCTTCTACCTTCTGGATGCGGCGCTGCAGCCGGTGCCGGTGGGCGTCGTGGGAGAGCTGTATGTGGCGGGCGCGCAGTTGGCGCGGGGCTATGTCGGACGGCCGGGCCTGACCGGTGAGCGGTTCGTGGCCTGCCCGTTCGGGTCCGGGGAGCGGATGTATCGGACGGGGGACCGCGCACGGTGGGCGGCGGACGGCCGTCTGGTGTTCGCCGGTCGTGCCGATGACCAGGTGAAGGTGCGCGGGTTCCGGATCGAGCCGGGCGAGGTGCAGGCGGTGTTGGCCGCGCATCCGCAGGTGGGGCAGGTGGCGGTGCTCGCGCGGGAGGACGTCCCGGGTGACAAGCGCCTGGTCGCCTATGCCGTACCGGATGATGCGGACACCGATCACGCGGCGCTTGTCGAGTCGGTGCGGTCCTTCGCCGCAGCCCGGCTGCCCGAGCACATGGTCCCGTCCGCGGTACTGGTCCTTGAGGCGCTGCCGCTGACCGGTAACGGCAAGCTCGACCGCAAGGCCCTCCCGGCCCCGGACTACGCCGCAGCGGCGAGCGCCGGTGCCGGGCGGGGGCCGGCGACGGTGCAGGAGGAGATCCTGTGCCAGGCCTTCGCTCAGGTTCTCAACGTGCCCGTGGTCGGCGTCGACGACGACTTCTTCACCCTCGGCGGGCATTCGCTGCTGGCGGTCTCGCTGGTGGAGCTGCTGCGCGGTCGGGGTGTTGCGGTGTCGGTGCGGGCGTTGTTCCAGACGCCGACGCCGGCCGGTCTGGCGCGAGAGGCCGGACCGGACGCGGTCGTGGTGCCGGAGAACCGGATTCCGGCCGGTGCCGGGCGGATCACCCCGGACATGCTGCCGCTGGTCGACCTGAGCGGTGAGGAGGTCGAGCGGATCGTCGCGGCCGTCGACGGCGGCGCGGCGAACATCGCTGACATCTATCCGTTGGCGCCTCTGCAGGAAGGCCTGTTCTTCCACCACCTGCTGCAGGCAGACGGTGGCGTGGACACGTACGTGGCGCCGCGCGTGCTGCGGTTCGACTCGCGGGAGCGGCTGGACGCGTTCCTCGCAGCGCTTCAGCGAGTGGTGGACCGGCATGACATCTACCGCACGGGCTTTGTGTGGGAAGGGCTGAGCGAGCCGGTCCAGGTCGTGACCCGCCACGCGAAACTGCCGGTCACCGAGGTCACCCTCGACACGCACAGCGCGGAAAACGCCCAGCAGCTGATCGCCAGGGTCGGTTCGGCGATGGACATCGGGCGGGCGCCGCTGATCGATGTGCACCTGGCCGCCGAGGCGGGGAGCGGGGGGCAGTGGCTGGCGCTGCTGCGGATGCATCACCTGGTGCAGGACCACACCACGCACGACGTGCTGCTGGAGGAGATGAGCGCGTTCCTGTCGGGCCGCGAGGATGCGCTGCCGGAGCCGCTGCCGTTCCGTAACTTCGTGGCGCAGGCACGCCTCGGCGTCGCCCGCGCGGAGCACGAGGCCTACTTCGCCGGCCTGCTCGGCGATGTCGAGGAGACCACCGCTCCCTACGGTCTGATGGATGTGCACGGTGACGGCCGTGGTGTGGTGCGTTCCTACCTCGGGGTGGAGGAGGAGGTCGGTCGCCGGGTGCGGGAGGTGGCTCGCTCGCTGGGGGTGAGTGCGGCGAGTGTGTTCCACCTGGCGTGGGCGCGGGTGCTTGCGACGGTCAGCGGCCGGGACGACGTGGTGTTCGGCACGGTGCTGTTCGGGCGGATGAACGCGGGTGCCGGCGCTGACCGGGTGCCGGGGCTGTTCCTGAACACCCTCCCGGTACGCGTACGGGTCGGTGCTGAGGGCGTGGGCCAGGCGCTGGAAGGCGTACGGGATCAGCTGGCCGAGCTGCTGGTGCACGAGCACGCGCCGCTGACCCTCGCCCAGCAGGCCAGCGGGATGCCGGGCGGCAGCCCGCTGTTCACCTCCCTCTTCAACTACCGGCACAGCAAGCCCCGCGACAGGGCCAAGCCCGCCCCGGAAGCCGGTGCTGCATCAAAGAGCATCAGCCTGGTGTTCACCCGGGAAGCCACCAATTACCCGGTGGCCGTGTCGGTCGAGGACCTGGAGTCGAAGTTCGGGCTGACCGTGGACGCGGTGGACTCGGTGGACGGCCAGGCGCTCTGCCGCCTGCTGCACACCTGCCTGGACAACCTCGTCACCGCGTTGGAAGGCCACCCCGACAGCCCGCTGACGGCCGTCGACATCCTCCCCGAGGCCGAGGAGCACCAGCTCCTCGCGGAGTGGAACGACACCGCGGTGCCGGTCGAGGCGGCCACAGTGCCCGAGCTGTTTGCGGGCCAGGTGGCGCGGACCCCGGACGCGGTGGCAGTGATCGACGGTGCGACGGAGCTCTCCTACGCGGAGTTGGATGCTCGGGCGAATCGGCTGGCGCGGTTGTTGGTTGCCGGTGGGGTGGGGCCGGAGAGTGTTGTGGGCTTGGCGTTGCCGCGTTCGGTCGAGCTCGTGGTTTCCGTTCTGGCGGTCCTCAAGGCGGGTGCGGCCTATCTGCCGATCGATACGGAGTATCCGGCGGAGCGGATCGCGTTCCTGCTGGAGGATGCCGTTCCCGCTTGTGTTGTCACCGCGAGCGGTGAGGCCGCCGCGGGGGTCTTCGGTGAGCTGGCGTGTGTGGTGCTGGGTGAGCCCGGTACGGAGGAGCGGCTGGCCGGTCTGTCCGGTGAGGACTTCGCCGATTCCGAGCGGGTCGGTCCGCTGACCCCGGCGCATCCCGCGTACGTCATCTACACCTCGGGCTCGACGGGGCGTCCGAAGGGCGTCGTGGTCACCCACCGGAGCGTGACGGGGTACCTGGGCTGGAGCAGTGAGCAGTACGAGGGTCTGCGGGGGGTGGCGGGCCTTCATTCCTCGGTCGCGTTCGACCTGACGGTGACGTCCTTGCTGGGTCCGCTGGTCGTCGGCGGGTGCGTCCGATCGGTCGATCTGACCGCGGGTCTGGAGGCGGGGGCGGCGCTTCCGGAAGAGCTGGGCTGCACCTTCCTCAAGGTCACCCCGAGCCATATGGCGCTCCTTGGCGAGCTCGCGCCGGGGCAGCAGGTGTCGGGCGACCTGGTGGTGGGCGGTGAGGCCCTGTCCGTCGACGTCGTGCAGCGTTGGCGGCGGGCCAACCCCGCTGCCACGGTGGTCAACGAGTACGGGCCCACCGAGGCGACCGTGGGGTGCATCACGTACTCCATTGGCCCGGCCGATTCCCTGTCCGCCGACGGTTCCGCGGACAGCGGGGTGCCGATCGGTGCCCCGGTGGCGAACACGCGGGTGTACGTCCTGGACGCCGCGCTGCGGCCGGTGCCGGTCGGTGTGCCCGGTGAGCTGTACCTCGCGGGTGAGCAGCTGGCGCGGGGGTATCTGGGGCGGCCCGGGCTGACGGCGGAGCGCTTCGTCGCCTGCCCGTTCGACGCGTCGGGTGAGCGGATGTACCGGACCGGCGACGTCGTGCGGTGGTCGGCGGAGCGCCGGCTGGAGTACGTGGGCCGTGCGGACGAGCAGGTGAAGGTCCGGGGGTACCGGATTGAGCCGGGTGAGATCGAGGCCGTCGTCGCCGCGCATCCGCAGGTCGGGCAGGTAGCCGTGGTCGTGCGCGAGGACACTCCGGGCGACAAGCGCCTGGTCGCCTATGTGGTGGGCGAGCCCGGAGGCACGGAGCGGGGGGACGCGGAGCTGGAAGCCGCCGGCCCGGACGGCACCGAGCGGGAGTACGCAGAGAGGGAAGGCACCGCGCTGGAAGCCGCCGGTCTCGACGGTGCCGAGCTGCGTGCGTTCGTCGCCGATCGGCTGCCCGGGTACATGGTGCCCTCCGCCGTGGTGGTTCTCGACAGGCTGCCGCTGACGGTGAACGGGAAGCTGGATCGCAGGGCGCTGCCGCTCCCGGACTACGCGGCGGGGCTCGCCGGGGATCCGTCGACGGGCCGTGGACCCGCGGGGGCGCTGGAGGCGGCGGTGTGCGAGGCGTTCGCCGAGGTCCTGGGAGTGCCGGCGGTCGGAGTGGACGACGACTTCTTCGCTCTCGGTGGTCACTCCCTCATGGCGGTGTCGCTGGTGGAGCGGTTGCGTGGCCGGGGTGTCACGGTGTCCTTGCGCACCCTGATCACCCATCCGACGCCCGCCCGGCTGATGCGGACATTCACGCTGTCATCCGTACAGAACGCCCTCGGTGGAGTGCTGTCGATCCGGACAGGCGGCAGCGCACCGGCGTTCTTCTTCGTCCATCCCGCCGGCGGACTGAGCTGGTGCTACATGCCGTTCGCCCGCTTCGTACCGCAGGAGCACCCGCTGTACGGTCTCCAGGCCGTCGGCGTCGACGGCGCCGGGGAACTGCCCGGGTCGGTCGGCGACATGGCCGCCGAGTACGTGACCCGTATACGCGCCCTGCAGGGCAGCGGTCCGTACCACCTGGTGGGCTGGTCCTTCGGAGGCACGCCGGCGCACGAGATCGCGGCGCGGCTCGAGGCCGAGGGCGACGAGGTGTCGCTGATCCTCATGGACGCGTTTCCGGCGGCGCCCGGGGCCGGCTCCGAGAGCGGGGCCGAGGCCGCTTCGGAAGCGGGCAGGGAGCGGCTGGCGGAGCGCATCCGGGCCGAGCTCGGTCCGGTGATGGGCGGTGTCGACGAGGGGGAAATCGCCTCACTTGCCCGAGTCTTCGACAACAATGCGCGGCTGAGGAACCGGCATGCCTACGGCACCTTCGGTGGGGACACGCTGATTCTCGTCGCGGAGGAAGGCAAGCCGGCGGACTTCTCTCCCACCGCCCTGTGGCAGCCGTACCTCACGCGGCCGGCTTCCGTCGCCCACCTTCCCTGCCGGCACTCGGACATGGCGCGTCCCGGCATGCTGGGGCCGGCCTGGGACGCCATCGCGGAATGGCTGCGTGCACGGTCGGAACGCCTCGGCTGACCTTCCGGAAAGAGGTCCGAAGGGCCCTCTTCGGGCGCCACTCGGGGCCCGGTGCCTGTCCCCTCAGGTACCGGGCCCCGAGTGCTTCTCAGGGCGACCCCTAAGGGTTCCCATCGGCAAAGGTCAGGGCTGCGTCGGGGTCCGGAACTCCCGTTCCCTGCATACCTATTGTGCTAGCCTCCTAGTGAAGGAGGTTGGAGGAATAGCGTTGATCGACTTCCATTTGGATGCTCGAAGTCGCGTTGCGCCGTATGCCCAACTGGCCCAACAGGTCCGCCGAGCGCTCCGTCTCGGCATGCTCTCCGTCGGGGATCAGTTGCCCACCGTCAAGGACGTCGTGGCCAAGGTCGCGATCAATCCCAACACCGTCCTCAAGGCGTACCGCGAGCTCGAACACGAGGGTCTGGTCTCGCCCCGGCCGGGAGTGGGAACCTTCGTGATCCGCACTCTCGCGGACGACTCGTTGGCGGCGCACGACCCGCTGCGGAAAGAGCTGGAGCAGTGGCTGGCCAAAGCCCAGTGGGCCGGACTTGACGAAGAGAGCATCGAAGCCCTGTTCATGACCACATTTCGGACATTCGCGAAGGTGAGGAAATGACGTTCGTCCTAGAAGCGGAGGGCCTCGGTAAGAGGTACGGCCGCCACCAGGCCCTGACCGACTGCAATCTGCAGATTCCGGCCGGCCGAGTCGTCGGACTTGTCGGCCCCAACGGAGTGGGCAAGTCCACCCTCCTCGGCTTGGCCTGCGGGCTGATCCAGCCGAGCGAGGGGACCATAAAGGTGCTCGGCAACCGGCCTGCCGCCAGTGCGGAACAGCTGGCGCGTGTCGGCTTCGTCGCTCAGGACACGCCCGTCTACGCGAACCTGACCGTGGCCGAGCATCTGCGGATGGGCGCCAAGCTGAATCCGCGCTGGGACCAGACGCTGGCGGAGCGCCGGATCCGACAGCTCAACCTCAAGCTGGATCACAAGGCCGGGAGCCTCTCCGGCGGTCAGCGGGCCCAGCTCGCCCTGACCGTCGCCGCCGCCAAGCGTCCCGAACTGCTCATCTTCGACGAGCCGGTTGCCGCACTGGACCCGCTGGCCCGGCGGGGGTTCATGCAGAACCTCATGGAGTTCGTGGCCGAGCTCGGGGCCAGCGTCATCCTCTCCTCGCACCTCCTCGGCGACCTGGAGCGGGTCTGCGACCACGTCATCGTCCTGGGGGAGGGGCGCGTCCAGCTGGCGGGCGAGGCCGACGACCTCGTGGGCGAGCACTACCGCCTGGTCGGGGCACAGGGCGACTTCGACGACCTGCCCGCGGGGATCGAGGTCATCCAGGAAGGCCACACGGACCGCCAGAGCACGCTGATCGTGCGCTCGGCCGAGCCGATCCCCCACTTCATCACCGAGGCCGCGCACCTCGACCTCGAAGACGTCATCCTCGCCTACATGAGCCGGTCCGCGAACGCGTCGGTGATCGGTTCGGCGCAGCAGATTATGGAGGCTCGTCAGTGATCTGGCTGACCTGGAGGCAATTCCGTGCACAGGCCCTGACGGCCGCGGTCGCCCTGGTGGGCCTTGCGGCGTATCTGCTCTATCTGGGCGTGCAGATTCGCGACTCCTACGACAAGGACATCGTCGGATGCGCGGCCGGTGGCAACTGTGAAGCGGTCGAGAAGCTGTTCCTGAACGAGTACGAGCTGCCGGTGTTCCTGGCCAGCGTCCTGCTCATCGCCATTCCCGCGCTCATCGGCCTCTTCTGGGGCGCGCCCCTCATCACGCGCGAACTCGAAGCCGGGACGCACCGGCTGGTCTGGAACCAGAGCATCTCGCGGACCCGCTGGCTCATGGTGAAGCTCGGCTTCGTCGCACTGATCAGCGCGATCGTGGTCGGGGTGTTCAGTCTGCTGCTCACCTGGGCCGCGAGCCCGTACGACCGCGTCCAGGGTGAGCGGTTCGATGCCATCGGGTTCATGTCCAGGAACATCACACCCATCGGATACGCCGTCTTCGCCTTCGTCCTCGCCGCGACGGTCGGACTCCTCATCCGGCGCACCATGCCGGCCATGGCGATCACCCTCGCCGTCGTCGCCGCGATCCAGATGGTCGTGCCGTTCGGAATCCGACCGCATCTGCAGGAGCCCGTCTCCGCCACGGTGGCGATGACCGCGGACACCCCGTTCAAGGCCTTCCGGGACGAGGGCGACGCGGTCCAGATCCTGGGCTACAACATTCCCGGCGCCTGGATGCTGGACAAGACGCACACGCTGTACGACGCGAACGGCAAGGCGTACAGCGAGAAGAGCTTCGAGAGCTGCTTCTCCGTCGACATGGGCAAGATGAAGGAGTGCGTGGCCAAGAGGAACCTGCACGTCGAGGTGTCCTACCAGCCGGCCGACCGCTACTGGCGATTCCAGTGGATCGAGGCCGGGGGATACCTCTTGCTCACCGCACTGCTGGTGGCTTTCTGCGTCACGCGGATCCGCCGGCCGCTGCTCTGAGCGACCCGACTGCGCGATAGTCACTCGAGGCGGCCCGCAGCCGCATCGGCCTCAGTCTCCGAACTGGTCGGCCGGTGGGCGCGGGCCGCTTCGACGTCCGGGGCCGGTACCGCGAGCGCCGTCCGTCGAGTCGAAGGTCGGTGCGAGGGCGGTCCGTCGATTCGGCCGTGGGTACCGCGAGGGCGGTCCGTCGATTCGGCCGTGGGTACCGCGAGGGCCGTCCGTCGATTCGGCCGTCGGTACTGCGAGGGCCGGTTCGTCGATTCGGCGGTGGGTACTGCGAGGGCGGTTCGTCGATTCGGCCGTGGGTACTGCGAGGGCGGTCCGTCGATTCGGCCGTCGGTACCGCGAGGGCCGGTTCGTCGATTCGGCCGTCGGTACCGGCAGTCGGTGCCGCCAGTCCGTCCGTCGAGTCGGTCCCGTCTCGAAGAGCACAGCACCGTGCCGGGTCACCTCCTCGAGGTGAACCCCCCAGCGGGGGGACCGGGCGGTGCTCGTTACGCTCCCGGCTCCGCCGATCCCGCCGTCACGGCGGAGAGCGGGCCTTCCGGTGCGGACACGAGGTCCAGCCGCTCCGTCGCCTGCTGGGAGAACTGCGTGTGGTACAGGTCGGCGTAGAGCCCGCCCGCCGCCAGCAGTTCCTCGTGGGTTCCGTGTTCGCGGATCCGGCCGCCGTCGACGACCAGGATCTGGTCCGCCTCGCGGATCGTGGACAGCCGGTGCGCGATCACGAGCGAGGTGCGGCCGGCGAGGGCGGTCTTCAGGGCCTGCTGGATCGCCGCTTCCGACTCCGAGTCCAGGTGTGCGGTCGCCTCGTCGAGCACGACGATCGGCGGAGCCTTGAGCAGCAGCCTGGCCAGCGCGATCCGCTGCTTCTCGCCGCCGGAGAGCCGGTAGCCGCGGTCACCGACGACGGTGTCGAGGCCCTCGGGCAGAGCGCTGATCGTGTCCCACATCAGCGCCGCCCTGCACGCCTCGATCAGCTCCTCCTCGGTGGCTCCGGGGCGGGCGTACGACAGGTTCATCCGCAGCGTGTCGTGGAAGAGGTGCGACTCCTGGGTCACCACTCCGACGCTCTCGCGCAGCGACGCGAGGGTCAGATCGCGGACGTCGTCATCGCCGATGCGCACCGTACCCGCGGTCGGGTCGTACATGCGCGGCACCAGCTGGGTGATGGTGGTCTTGCCGGCGCCGGACGGGCCGACCAGCGCGGTGAGCTTGCCGCCGGGCGCACGGAAACTCAGTTCGTGCAGGACCTCCGGTGAGCTTGCCGCGCTCCGGTCGGACTTGCTGCTCGCATGCAGCTCCAGCGACTCCAGCGACACCTCGTCGGCGCTGGGGTAGCAGAACGAGACCCCCTCGAACGCGACGTCCGGGGAGGCCGGAGCGGCACCGTCGCGGCCGTCGGCCCCGTCTGCCGGGCGCAGCGCCTTGGCGTCGGGGCGCTCGGTGATCAGCGGCTTGAGATCGAGGATCTCGAACATCCTGTCGAAGCTGACCAGGGCCATCGTGGCGGTCGCCTGCATCGACGACAGCTCGTTGACGGGGCCGTACAGACGCATGAGCAGGGCGACCATGGCGACCAGAGTGCCGAACGCCACGGTGCCGTCGATGGCGAGAGCGCCTCCCAGGCCGTAGACGAGGGCCGTCGTGAAGCTGGTGAGAATGGTGACGATGACCGGCAGGATCCGGCCCCAGACGGCCAGCCTGACCGCGATGTTGCGGACCACACCGGCCTTGCTCGCGAACAGGTCCGCGTCGTCCTGCGGGCGGCCGTAGAGCTTGGCGAGCATGGCGCCCGAGATGTTGAACCGCTCGGTCATCATGGCGTTCATCTCGCCGTTGTGCTCCATCATCGATCTGCTGATCGGCTGCATCCGGCGCGCGATCAGCCGCGCGGGTATCAGGAACAGCGGGATCATCACCAGAGCCGCCACGGTGATCTGCCAGGACAGATAGAGCATGGTGCCGAGGACCAGGGCCAGGGTGAAGACCGCGGAGACCGCCTGGACCAGCAGCGTCGTCACTGCCATGCGGGCGCCGGAGACGTCCGTGTTGAGCCGGCTGATGAGCTTGCCGGTCTGGGTGCGGGTGAAGAACGCCAGCGGCTGCTGCTGCACATGGGCGAAGACCTCGGTGCGCAGCTGGTACACGACGCCTTCACCGATCCGGCCCGAGAACCAGCTCTGGGCGAAGACGAGCGCGGCGCTCACCAGGGCCAGTCCCGCCAGTGACAGGCAGAGCCATACGACGACGTCGAGACGCCCGGCCAGGATTCCTCGATCGATGACGAGTTTGAGCATCAGCGGGCCGGCGGCTGCGATACAGGCGTCGAGGACGGTGAGCGACAGCAGCAGGACGACCTGCCCGCGGTATGCCCGGGTGTACGAGAGGATCCGCCGCACCGTCCCCGGTCTGACATTGCCCCGGCCCGACTCGCCCTCCGGCCGCAGCCGCATCCGGCCCATGGATGGGCCACCTAGCATGGTCACGGGTGTTTCCTCTCTCTGTCTTCCTCGTGTCGCATGAAGCAAAGAAGCCGGATCAAGATCTGTTGACCGGCAGGGGAGAGCCCGCTGTTCGGTGATGCGGTGTCAGACCCTTGTTCATGTCGAGGAACTCGATGATGGCCGTATTCACGGCCTCGGGGCGCTCCAGGTAGCCGATGTGGCCGCATTGGGGAATCGTCACGAGATCGCAGTCCGGAATGATGCGCGCGACCTCGGCGACCAGATGAGGAGGGCATACGCGGTCATCGGCGAACGCGATGGCGCGGCATGGTGCGGTGATGCCGCCGAGCGCCGCGCCGCGGTCGCCGAGCGCCGTGACGGCCGCCGACTGGCCGCTGACGTTGTTGCCGATGGACAGCTCGAACATCTCCAGCCACATGGCGACCGCGGCGTCGTCGTCGATGGTCGCCGGCGAGAGCATTTCCAGCACGGTTCTCGTGGCGGAGTACTTGGGCGGCAGCCGGACCCCGCTCTCCCGCAGTTCCCGGTCGGCTTCCGCCTGTGCTCGTCGGAATGCGTCGGACCGTGACCTGGTGGCGATCAGGACCGCGGAGCGCACGAGGTGCGGCCAGCCGAGCGCCAGCTCCTGGGCGATCATCGAGCCCATGGAAGAACCCACGAGATGGCACGGGCCGAGGTCCAGTTCCTCGATCAACCCCCGGGTGTCGGCGACCATCTCGGCTATGGAGTAGTCACCCGCCGGGGCGTCCGACGGCGGCACACCGCGATTGTCGAACGTGACTGTTTCGTATCCGGCCCGGTTCAGCGCCGGTGTCTGATGCATGGTCCAGACGCGGCCGGAGGCGGACGAACCCATGATCATGAGGACGGGTTCGCCGTGACCCGAGCGCTGATAGGCGAGCTGGATGCCGTTGGTCTTGACAAAAGGCATGGAGTGCTGGTCACTTCCTGCCGGGGAGACGATATGGACATGGCTGTGGCGCACACGATGCAGTACGCCACGGCCCCGATCAATACCACTGGCCCCGGCCGCGCGGCTGCCCTTTGGCGTTCAACTGCCGCCCCGGCCACAGTTGAACGCCAATGCGACGCTCACGGCGCAGTAGAGTATGGTCCAATCGCCTGGAACCGGGCCGTGCCGTAGAAATCGAAATCCCCTTGTGGTGGCGGCATGAACTCAGCCTGAAAGTACTGCCCTTCCCGCGCACTTCACGGCCATCGAAATCTGCGCCGTCCGGAATGGGGCAACGGATACTTTCGGGCAGAGGTTTCTTTTCATTCCTCTGGAGGAGCTCCGAACATGGCCGACGAATCGTTGTTCCTGCGGTCGAAGGTGATTGTCGAGCCGCTGCTGGACAGATTCTTCGCCTGGCCGTACACGCTGGCGCCCGTGCAGTCCGCGATGAACCTCGCCTTTCTGCAGGTGCCCCTGCTCGAGTCCTACCTGCAGTCCCCGCAGGTGCACGTCGCCGCCAGCAACAACCCGGAGCTGCGCGGCGGCTACTTCATCAACATCCCCGAGGCGCGCGCCGACGAGGTGAGCGATCTGCTCGCCGGCATCAAGCGGGACCGGGCCGCGATCCTGCGGTTCGCCGAGGCGATAGCCGCCGGCCAGGAACTGCTGCGGGCGAACGCCACCGGATTCGACCTGACCCCGCTCTACCCCAAGCTGCCCACCGAGCTCGGCGGCCTGATCGAGCTGGCCTACGACACCGACAACCAGGCGCAGATGCGCTTCATGGAGCCGCTCGTCTACGCCAGCGAGGTCTACCAGGAGTCCCGCCAGTCGGTGCAGCTGTCGTTCGAGACCGGCATCGAGCGCCCGTTCATCCTCAGTACGCCCCGGCTCCCCTCGCCCGACGTCCTCGAACTGAACCTGCCCTTCCGTCACCCCGGCCTGGAGGAGCTGTTCAAGGCCCGGGTGCAGCCCACCAGCCTCGGCCATCTGCGGGAGGCCCTGGAACTCGACGACGCACAGGCGGAGCAGCTGCGCGGCATGCTCAGCGACCGGCCGAGCCTCGCCGAGGACCGGCACATCGAGGGCGGCGGCCGCATCCGCTACTTCGGCCACGCCTGCCTGGTCCTGCAGACGCCGCAGGCCGCCATCGTGACCGACCCGTTCATCAGCGCGGACAGCACGGCCGGTGACCGCTACACCCTGGACGACCTGCCGGACTACATCGACCTGGTGCTGATCACCCACGGGCACCAGGACCACATCGTCCTCGAAACGCTGCTGCAACTCCGCGGCCGCATCGGGAAGATCGTCGTGCCCCGCTGCTCTCGCGGCAATCTCGCGGACCCGTCCATGGCTCTCATGCTCCGGCACCAGGGCTTCCCCGTGATCGAGGTCGACGACTTCGACGAGGTGGAGTTCCCCGGCGGCCGGGTCACCGCCACGCCGTTCCTCGGCGAGCACTGCGACCTGGACATCCGCGCCAAGTCGACGTACTGGGTGGAGCTTGCCGGCAAGAAGGTCTTCATCGGGGCCGACTCCTCCGGCATCGAGCCCGCGCTCTACCGTCACGTCAAGCAGCACCTGGGCACCGCCGACATCGCCTTCCTCGGCATGGAGTGCGACGGTGCGCCGCTGACGTGGCTCTACCAGGCGCTGCTGACGATCCCCATCACCAAGAAGATGAGCAACTCGCGCAAGCTCTCGGGCTCCAACGCCGAGCAGGCCGCCGCGATCATGACCGAGCTGGGTGCCGGCGAGGCGTACGTGTACGCCATGGGCGAGGAGCCCTGGCTGGGCCACGTCATGGCCACCACCTACACCGAGGACACGTACCAGCTCAAGCAGATCGAGGAGTTCCTGGACTGGTGCAAGAACCGCGGGATCACGGCCGGTCACCTCTACGGACAGCAGGAGTGGCGCTGGTAGAGATCCGGAGCAGGGCGTCCGGAAACCACCGAAGCCTGTGACCGCGGCAGTGCGGGAGGAGCTCTCTATGGCTGTACACGACGTGGCTCATGTCGAGCTGTTCATGCGCGACAAGGTGTCGGCACTCGACCACTTCGTCTCGGGCATGGGCTTCACCCCGGTCGCGGACTCCGTGGAGGTCGACAGGAGCTCCACCCTGCTGTGCCAGGGCGACGTGCAGCTCGTGGTGACCACCGGCCACGGGATCCGGAGCTTCCTGAACGAGCACGGCGACGGCATCGCCGACATCGCGTTGACCTGCGACGACGTGGCGGCGACCCGAGAGGGGGCGGTGGCGGCCGGTGCCAGGCCGGTCGCCTCCCGCCACGGGGTTCCCTGCGTCGCGGCGTTCGGCGACGTCCGCCACACCCTGCTGCCCCGCCGCCCCGCCGGCACGGCCCCGCCCGGCCGGCGATGGGCGGCGGTGAACCCGTGGCCCGCGCCGTCGGCGGGCCGGATCCGGCGGCTGGACCACGTGGCGGTCCGCCTCGCACGGGAGACGGTCGAGGACCAGGCCGCCTTCTACCGGGACGCCTTCGGGCTTGCCCGCCACACCTTCGGACCGCCGGCCGCCAGTGTCACGGCTGGGGACCCCCTCGTCGTGCGCGGCGCATTCGGACGGGTGACCCTGGCCCTGGCAGCCCCACCTGCCGACGCCGCCGCGCCCGGCCCCCGAGGCGACCTCCCGCGGTGCGGCGGCGGTGCGGCGGCGGAGCGTCTCGTGTTCCTGACCGAGGACGACACGCTCTCCTACGCGTTCGCCGAGACCCGGGGTCTCCCGGGATCCGGCCGCCCCGGGTCCACGGCCCGGTACGAAGCGGCGGCCCGCGGTCAGCTGGCCGCCCGGTGAAGGACGACAGCTCCGCGGTCACCGGCCGGGACACCGCCGAGAACCTCCGTGCGCTGCACAGGGACGAGCTGCACGCCAGTCTCGGCGACCCGGTGCTGGACACCATGAACTTCCTCAACGAGATCACCTACCGCTATCCGCAGGCGATCTCGTTCGCACCCGGCCGCCCGTACGACGGCTTCTTCGAGACCGGCCAGATCATCGACCATCTGCGCCGCTACATCGAGCACCTGGAGAGCGGCGGAGCGTCCCCCGACCGTGTCCGGTCCGCCCTCTTCCAGTACGGGCCGACCGCCGGGCAGATCCGCGACGTGATCGCCGACTGGCTGCGCCTGGACGAGCAGATCGACGTCAGCCCCGAGTCGATCGTGGTCACCGTCGGAGCCCAGGAGGCGATGCTGCTCGCCGTGCGGGCCCTCGCGGCCGGAGAACAGGACGTCATCCTGGTCGCCAGCCCCTGCTACATGGGCATCACCGGTGTCGGCAGGCTCCTCGGCGCCGAGATGACCGCGGTGGCGGAGCACCCCGACGGCTTCCGCTGCGCCGACCTGGAGGCCGCGATCCGGGCCGAACGGGAGCGTGGCCGCCGGCCGCGGGCCTTCTACGTGATCCCCGACCACTCGAACCCCTCGGGCACCACGATCGCCCTGGAGACCCGCAGGGAACTGCTCGCGCTGGCCGCCCGCGAGGACATCCTGCTGCTGGAGGACAGCCCGTACCGGCTGGTGAGCCCCGGCGAGCAGCTGCCCACGCTCAAGGCCCTCGACACCGACCGGCGGGTCGTCCACCTGGGCTCCTTCTCCAAGACCCTCTTCCCCGGTGCCCGCGTCGGCTTCGTCGTCGCGGATCAGCCCGTCGTCGACGCGACCGGCCGGGTCGGACTGCTGGCCGACGAGCTCACCAAGATCAAGAGCATGGTCACCGTGAACACCTCCGCGGTCGCCCAGGCCGTCGTGGCGGGCATGCTGCTGTCCGCCGACGGGCGCGCCTCGCGGCTCAACTCCCGGACCTCCGCCCACTACGGCGATGCGATGCGGGCCGTACTGGAGCAGCTCGACAAGGAGCTTCCCGAGGACGAGCGGAAGGCGCTCGGCGTCCACTGGAACAGGCCCACCGGAGGCTTCTTCCTGTCGGTCGAGGTCCCGTTCCCCGTGGACAACGCCGCGCTGGAATCCTCGGCCGAGGAGTTCGACGTCATCTGGACGCCCATGTCGTACTTCTACCCCCAGGGCGGCGGCGAACACGGCCTCCGCCTGTCCGTCAGCTATCTGACCCACGAGGAGATCGTGCAGGGGATCGGCCGGCTGGCGCGCTTCATCAGGACCCGTACCGCGACCTCACAGGAAGGGTGATCGGCGTGTCGGCCGTATTACGCACCATCCGAAGCAAGCCCCGCATGTGGGGGTGGACCTACCGATGACCACGAGCGCGGTGCTTCCTGGACCCGTCCTCGAGCCACAGCCCGCTTCCGACGGGAAGAACGCGGGCACGGTCGGCATCGTCGGTGTCGGCACGGCGACCACCGGGACCTCCTACTCGCAGCAGGAAGTCCTCGAAACCTTCGGGATCACCGATCCCCGGGTCCGCTCCGTCTTCCTCAACAGCGCCATCGACCGGCGCTACCTCACCATCCCGCCCATCGACGGCGACGGCGCCCGCGTCGTGGAACCGCAGGGCGAGCTGCTGGCCAAGCACAAGCGCATCGCCCTGGACATGGGCGCCAGGGCCGTACGCGCCTGCCTGGAGAACGCCGGCTACGAGTTGGCCGACGTCGACTACCTGTGCTGCGTCACCTCCACCGGCTTCCTCACCCCCGGCATCAGCGCCCTGCTCATCCGCGAGATGGGGATCTCGCCCGCGACCAGCCGGGTCGACGTGGTCGGCATGGGCTGCAATGCCGGGCTGAACGCCCTGAACGCCGTCGCCGGCTGGGCCGCGGCCAATCCGGGCAAGGTCGCCGTCATGGTGTGCGTGGAGGCCTGCTCGGCCGCCTACGTGATCGACTCGACCATGCGCACGGCGGTCGTGAACAGCCTGTTCGGCGACGGCGCGGCGGCGGTCTGCCTGGTGGCCGACACCCCGGATGTCGCGCACGGTCCCGGCGACGTGCCGTCGGTGCCGGGCAGCCCGCGCATCCTGGGCTTCGCCAGCCATCTCATCACCGACGCCATCGACGCCATGCGCTACGACTGGGACGGCGACCAGGCGAAGTTCAGCTTCTATCTCGACCCGCAGATCCCCTACGTGGTCGGCGCCCACGCGGAGCAGGTCGTCGACCGGCTGCTGTCCCGGGCAGGCCTGGGCCGCCGGGCCGTCAGCCACTGGCTCGTGCACTCCGGCGGCAAGAAGGTCATCGACGCCGTCCGGATCAACCTCGGCCTCACCCGCCACGACGTGCGGCACACCACGGGAGTGCTGCGCGACTACGGCAACGTGTCGAGCGCCTCCTTCCTCTTCTCCTACGACCGGCTGCTCGGGGAACGAGCCGTCCAGCACGGCGACTACGGCGTCCTGATGACCATGGGACCCGGCTCGACCATCGAAACAGCGCTGGTGCAATGGTGACGGAGGGACAGATGGACAATGACAGCCCGGTACTGAAGGTCGACGGACGCCGGCCCCTGTCGGCGGACCGGATCGACGCGATCGGCGAAGCCTGTGAACGCGCCGAGGCGCACGGCGGCAGGATCGTCCTGCATGTCTCCGGCACCCCCGAAGGGCCCTGGGCGGACGACCTCACGGTGCCGCTCGTCAGCAAGTGGGAGCGGGCACTGCGCCGCCTGGAGCGGCTGCCCGCCGCCACCGTCGCCGTCGCCGACGGCGACTGCGGCGGACCGGCTCTGGACGCGCTGCTGGCCACCGACTACCGCATCGCGACCCGATCCGTACGACTCGTCCTGCCGGTCAGCAACGGGGCCACCTGGCCGGGGATGGCGCTCTACCGCCTGGGCCGACAGGGCGCCGGCGCCGCGGTGGTCCGCAGGGCGGTGCTCTTCGGAACTCCCGTCGAGGCGGCCGAGGCGCTGGCCGTTCAGCTGGTGGACGAGGTGGTGGACGATCCGGCCCGCGCCCTGGAGCTCGCCGGGGAACGGCTCACGGCCGTGGCCGGCAGCGAACTCGCCATCCGCCGGCAGCTGATGCTCGAAGCCTCCACCATCGGCTTCGAGGAGGCGCTCGGCGCTCACCTCGCGGCCTGCGACCGCGCGCTGCGGCGAGCTGCCGTGGGAGCGGCGTCGTGACCGCGGCCGACCACATCCGCGAGGGGGCGGGAGACCCTCCCGCCGCCGTACGGAGGAACCTGACGCACGCGCGCACCGTGCTCGCCCGGGCCGCCCGGCACACCCAGGACCTGCAGGCCAGGCTCCCCGGGCCGGCGGAGAGGTCCGTGGAGCAGCGCGAGGCCGTGACCGCGGCGACGGACGCGGCCCGCACGCTCCGCGCCGTCTTCATGGACACGCACGCGGACGCCGTCTACGACGAGCTCACGGAGAACCGCAGCCGCTGTCCGAGCCTGGCCGAGCTGGCCGACGCGGCCGCGTCGGCGTTCCCCGGCCTCGTACCCACCGCCGACCAGCTCAAGGCCGAACGCAGCCTGGTGCAGGCGGAGAAGGAGGGCCTGGAGATCGATCAGGGCATCTTCTTCAGCCGGCTGCTGCGCTCGCCGACGGCCGGCCGGCACCTGGTCGAATCGCTGCTGCGGCCGACACCTCGGGCGCTCGCGCTGCTGCCCGAGTTCCGTGCCACGGGCTCGGCGGACCTGGGCTCCGTACGGATCGAGCGCACCGACGGCGTGGCACGTCTCACGATGTGCCGCGACGACTGTCTGAACGCCGAGGACAACCGGCAGATCGACGACATGGAGACGGCGGTCGACCTGGCGCTACTGGATCCCGAGGTCGAGGTCGGCCTGCTGCGCGGCGGCGTGATGACCCATCCCCGCTACCGCGGACGGAGGGTGTTCAGCGCGGGAATCAACCTCAAGTCCCTCCACGCGGGGGAGATCTCACTCGTCGACTTCCTCCTCCGCCGGGAACTGGGCTACATCCACAAGATCGTGCGCGGAGTTCGCTCGCGGGACGGCGACGACTGGCGGACGCCGATGACGGAGAAGCCCTGGATCGCCGCGGTGGACACCTTCGCCATCGGCGGCGGCGCCCAGCTCCTGCTGGTGTTCGACCACGTCCTCGCCGCCTCCGACGCGTACGTCAGTCTCCCGGCGGCGAAGGAGGGGATCATTCCCGGCGCGGCCGCCCTCCGGCTCGTCCGGGCCGCGGGCACCCGCCTGTCGGGGCAGGTGATCCTCGAGGGACGCCGGATCCGGGCCACGGAACCGGATGCCCGGCTGCTGGTCGACGAGGTCCACGAGACCGAGGACCTGGACCGGGCGGTGGAGCGGAGTCTGGAGCGCTTCCGGGCGCCCGCCGTCGTGGCCAACCGGCGGATGCTGAGGCTTGCGGAGGAGTCCGTGGACGACTTCCGCCACTACATGGCGGAGTTCGCGCTCCAGCAGGCGCTCCGCCTGTACAGCGCCGATGTGATCGACAAGGTGGGTCGCTTCTCCGCGGTGAGGTAGCCGGACGCCGGCGCGGGCGGGGGAGGGGTGCGGCACCGCACCCCTCCCTCATGCTCAGTCCTCGGTCCAGCCGTGGTTCTTCGCGCCTTGCAGCAGACCGCCGCGGATCCTCACGATCTGGTCCCCGGTGAGGGACGGCGCCACCGACAGCAGCACCTCGGTCACCTCGTGCAGGTACTCGCCCGCCGTGAGCACGTCGCAGAGCGAGTCGCCGTCCACCTGCCTGACCGGGACCGGCTCGTCGCCGACGGCCGCGGCCCGGAAGACCGACGGCCTGACCCTGGCCCCCTCCGGGAGCCTGACGGACGAGGCCTTGAGCCCGCGATCCCCTTCCTCGACCTCGAACTCGACGGCGAGACCGGCACGGAGCTGGTGCTCCGGGATCAGAAGGTCGTTCACGTGCAGGAAGACGTCTTCCCCTCCGTGCTCGGGAGCGATGAACCCGAAACCCCGCGAGCTGTCGAACCGCACCACACTGCCGGCAACCATGCCACCAACCCCTGAAATGAACCGGGCCCCTTGCCCGGACGAGCACCACGAAGGAAGAAGTCGATCGGACGTCGCCCCGCCGAGGCGAGCGCCCGCCGTACCGCGCTCAGGCGCGGCCGAGGACGACGACCGCGTTGTGGCCGCCGAACCCGAAGGAATTGCTCACGGCGACCGGGACCGGAGTGTGCCGGGCGGCGCCGTGGACGATGTCGATGCCGGGCATGTCGGTGCCGCGCTCCGCGAAGTTGGCGGTGGGCGGGATGACCCCGTTGTCGATGGACAGGGCCGTGAACGCCGCCTCGACGGCGCCGGCGGCACCCAGCATGTGCCCGGTCACCCCCTTGACCGAGGTGACCGCGGTGTGCGAGCCGAAGACCCGCTCGATGAGGCGCGCCTCGACGGCATCACCCTGCGGAGTACCAGTGGCGTGCGCGTTGACCAGCGTCACGTCCGACGGGGAAAGCCCGGCGTCCGCCAGCGCCCCCCGGAGGGCGAGCTGGGCGCCCTTCCCGTCCGGATCGGGCGAGGTGAGGTGATGGGCGTCCGAGGACTCTCCGTAGCCCAGCAGCTTCGCGTAGGGGCGCCGGCCACGTGCCCGCGCGCCTTCCGCGAGCTCCAGGACGAGCACGGCGGCGCCCTCCGCCAGGACGAAGCCGTCGCGGTCCCGGTCGAACGGACGCGAGGCGGACTGCGGCGCGTCACGACGCCGGGACAGCGCCTTGAGCCGGTCGAAGGCGTTGGACACCAGGGGTGAGATCGCGGCGTCGGTGCCGCCGGCCAGCACGACGTCGCAGCGGCCGGCGCGCAGCAGGTCGAGCGCGAAGCCGAGCGCCGTGGTGCCGGTCGCGCACGCGGTGGCGAGGCTGAGTGCCGGTCCGTTCAGGCCGAGGTCCAGGGCCACGGTGGCCGCGGCCATGTTCCCGATGGCCTTGGGGACGGTCAGCGGATTGACCGGCCGGGGTGGGGTGTCCAGCATCCGCCCCGACTGCTCCAGCCAGGTCGGGAGGCCTCCGACGCCGGTGCCGATCAGGACCCCGACCCTGGTCGGGTCCCAGTCCCCGTCGCCCACAGCCGCGTCGGCGACGGCTTCGCGGGCCGCGGCGACGGCGTACTGGGTGAAGGCGTCCATCCGACGGGCCTCGGTGCCCAGCACCAGGCCCGCGTCGAAGGCGGTGACGGCACAGCTGAAGTCCACGGCCAGGCCGCTCAGCCGGGCGTCGGGAGCCGCGGACGGCAGCCCGGCGCAGGTCGTCTTCCAGGCGGTGGCCGTGTCGGCTCCGGCCGGTGTCACCATCCCGAGGCCCGTGATGACCACGTCCGGGTGCCGCTGCCCGCGCGTGCTCATGCCGGTATGTCCGCGCCGCGTGACTCCAGGAGCCCGGCCAGCTCGGCCACGGTGGTCGTGCTGCTCAGGTCCTCCTCGGCGACCTCGATGCCCAGGTCGTCCGCCAACTGCGCGCCGAGTTCCGCCAGGGACAGCGAATCGACCTCCAGCTCCAGGAAGGACTTCTCCGGGTCGATGGTGCCCGGAACCTTGTACACGGCGCCCAGGAGGTTGGTGAGGTACTCGATGAACACAGGTGGGTCCTTCCTTCAGAGTTCTGAGGAGACAGCGGTCAGCTGCGGCCAGATCAGTGCCGTCGACGCCCAGCTGAGCCCGCCGCCGAAGGCGGTCAGGGCCGTCCGGGCCCCGGGCGCCAGGGTGTGGGTCGCCAGCGCGCCGGCCAGCGCCAGCGGGATGGAGGCGGCCGCCGTGTTCCCGGTCCTGGCCAGCTCGCAGGCCACGCGTTCCGGCGGGAGGCAGAGCCGCCTGGTCAGGGCTTCGACGATGCGTGCGTTGGCCTGGTGCGGGACGAGCAGGTCGAGTGACTCCGGACTCCAGCCGCAGTCCTTCACCACCCGCAGGGTCGAATGGGCCATCTGCTCGATGGCCTGCAGGTACACCTTCCGGCCGGCCATGGCGAACCAGCGGTCACCGGTGGGTTGTTCGCGGGGCCCGGGAATCCGGATCAGGTCCGCACCCTCGCCGTCGCTGCCCAGGTCGTACGCGAGGAGCGCACCGGGCTCGTCGGCCGGACCCGCACGGAGCACCACCGCTCCGGCGCCGTCGCCGAACAGGACTGCCGTGGAGCGGTCCGTCGGGTCGACGACACGGGAGTAGGCCTCCGCCGCCACGACCAGGACGCTGTCCGTGATGCCGGCGGTGATGAGCGCGCCGGCCGACGCCAGGGCGTACAGGAATCCACTGCAGACGGCCGCTATGTCGAAGGCCGGGATTCTTCCCTGCCCGATGCGGTACGCGATCTCGGGTGCCGCGGCGGGACAGGGGCGTTCGGGCGTGGTCGTGGCGAAGACGAGGCCGCCGACCGTGTCGGTCCCCGCGGAACACAGGGCGTTCCTGGCGGCCTCGCAGGCCAGGTCGAGCACCGAGAGTTCCGGAGCCAGACGGCGGCGGGACCGGATTCCCGTCCGGGTGCGGATCCATTCGTCGCTGGTGTCCAGGTCCTCCGGCAGGGACGCGTTGTCGATCGCCGTCACCGGCAGACAGGTTCCGAGGCCGGCGATCACGGCCGACGGGTGTGTTCCCGATATGCCCCGGGAAACCCTGCCGAGGTCTGATGCGCTCATGTGACCGCCTCTCGGAGTATGTGCGCGATCGGCACAGCAGACCTGCGGTACGAGGGGGGAATTCCAAGCTCGGCGACCGTACCCATTCCGGGAGCGGGTCACAACCCGGCGCCTGAGGTGTTTCCGGAGGTGAGCGATGACGCGTTGTTCAACTGGTGCGGTGGATCAGTTGAACGAAGGTGTGGTGACCACGGTCGATTGATTAGCCTCCGGTGACCGCTGCTGATCGGGGGATGGCCCTGACCGGCCGCCCGATTTCACACCTTCTCGGAAGGGACGGCAAGGTGACGAATCCATTCGACGACCCCGATGCCCACTACTACGTTCTGGTCAATGACGAGGGCCAGCACTCGCTGTGGCCGGTCTTCGCTGACGTACCGGACGGTTGGGAGAACGTATTCGGTGAGGCGGGCCGTCAGGAATGCCTCGACTTCATCGAGAAGTCCTGGACCGACATGCGGCCCAAGAGCCTGATCGAGGCCATGGAGAGCAAGTAGCAGACCCCTGCCCGGCCGCCCCCGTCCGGGCAGCAGGCGAAGCCCTCCAGCGCAGCAGCAGCTGCCGCTGGAGGGCTTTCGTCGTTCACGGGGTTCCTTCGGGGCGGCGGATCTCAGCCGGCCGGGCGGGGCGAATGCCGGTCGAGGCCTGCCTGGTGCAGGTGGCCGGGCAAGGCGTCCACCATCCGTTCCATCACCTGGTCCAGGACGAAATGGCCGGCGTCGACGTGGTGCAGCGAGAACGCCGCGCTCGTCTCCCCGCGCCAGGCCGCCAGGTCTTCGAACGTCACGAAGGGGTCGTGCAGGCCGCCCACCGCCGTGATCGGGGCGTCCAGCCGGGTGTCGTGCCCCGACCCGCCCTCCTCCGCGACGCGGAAGTCGGCCCGCAGGGTGGGCTCGAAGATGTCCATGATCTCGGGGTCGCCGAGCACGGACTCGTCGATGCCGCCGTACTGCGCGACCCGCTCGAAGAACGCCTCGCGCGGCAGGAGATGGATCGACTCCGAGGAACGCCGCACAGGACCGGCGATGGACGAGACGAACAGCGCGGCGGGAAGCCGCCCGTGGCGCTCGCCGAGCCGGCGGGCCAGCTCCAGCGCGACGATGCTGCCCGAGCAGTGTCCGACGAAGAGGAACGGCCGGTCGGCCAGCGGGGTGACCGCCTGCTCGAGGGCGTCGACGAGCAGCCGCAGGTCCTGGAACGGCGCCTCGTCTATGCGGTTCTCGCGCCCGGGGTAGCGCACGGCGCACAGTTCGGCTCCGGGGAGCAGGCGCCGGGCCCACGGGGCGAACGCGGCCGCCCCGGCGCCGGCGTGCGGGAAGCAGAACACCCGGACCTCGGGGTTCGCCATGCGTTGTGGCCGCGCGATCCAGCGCTTGGCGGACAACAGCATCCGCGGGTCGGTTGCTTGGGAAGTGCTCGTCATGTCACACCACCTGCCAGGCGAAGACTGTGTGGAGGTCGGTCTTCCGGTACTCCGCGGCCTGCCGGACGGAGGTGGCCATGCCGTGGGCTTCGAGGGTGGAGACCACCGCGTCGAGCGCCCCCTCGCGATCGGCGACCTCGACGGCGGCGTTTCTGATCCCCGGCCACAGGGCGTCTCCGATGCCCTGCAGAACCCGGAGCTCGAACCCCTCCACGTCCACCTTGAGGAGATCGACGCGATCGATGCCGTCGCCCCGGGCGAAGGTCTCGAGGCGCCGTACGTCGCAGCGCACCAACTGCCGCTCGTCGAGGCAGTCGTCCACCAGCCCCTCGGCCTCCAGGATGAACTCCTCGCGGAGTTCCCCGTCGAGCGAGTCCGCGACGCTGGTGATGAACGCCGAGGCGAGTACCTTGTCGGTCTCCAGGTCCGCATCGAACCCGGACATCATGGTGTAGTTCGGGTAGTAGGTCAGCTCGCGGGTCTGGTCCGTGTCACCCAGGGCCAGGTTGTGCGGGTGCGCTCCGTGAAGGTGCTCGACATTCCGCCGGAGGGTGTCGAAGACATCCGGTGCCGGTTCGAACGAGAGGACTTTCGCGCCGGGCCACCGCTGCAGGGCGAAGAGGGTGAACAGCCCTATGTTGGCCCCGATGTCGAGAATGAGCGGCTCCGTCGGCATGTCCCAGCCCTGCGGCGGAATATAGGACTCGTCATCGAAGATCTCTCCGTACAGGTAGTCCGTCTCGTTTCCGTTGAGACTGAAGACTTCCATTCCGTTCGGAAGATTTCTCCTGGTCGGCGTCGACTGGGGAGTACCTCGACCTGCTGTCATCGCACCGAGATTAGGGTGCGGCCCACTCCGGCACCGGCAGTTCGAGAGGCGCTTCGGAGGCGGTTTGGCCCACCCTGCGGCCGCCGCCCGACGCGAGGCGGTATGTGCGCTGCCGACGAGTCGCCGCTCAAACTGCCGTTCGCCCTCGGTGCGACCTCGTACCGTTCCAGGTGACTCAGTGACGCAGAGGAGTGCACGCATGGCGACGGCACAGAATCACGCGGCCCGGCGCCGGCTGAGCGAGCCGGCACAGGAGTCCGAACTCCTGGTTCCCAGTGCCCGGGACGTACCGCCGGTGCGGCTCGGCGCCGCTCCCGAGTGGGGACTGGGCGCCGCCGGCGACGACCGGTTCGGCACGGCCTGGGCGCGGCTGACGGCCGACGAGCCGGCCGACGAGCCGACGCTGCGAACGGCCCTTGCCGTGACGCTCCACCGCTACGAAGGCGACGACACGGACGAAGTCGTCCTCGGGTCCGCTCAGGGGGCCTTCACCGTACGCGTGAGCGGCACGCTCGACGAGACGCACCGGCGCCCGCAGACGCCCACCGGTGATCCGGTGGTGGCCGGCACCCTGCCCGGCGGCGACGGCGAAGCACTGCCGGCACCGGCCTCGGCCTTCCCCCTGACCTTCTCCTTCGTGCGCCGCGCGGACGGCCGGCTCTGGCTGCGCTGCGACCACGCCCTGAGCCATGTGTGCCCCGCGATCGCCGAGCAGCTGGCACGTCATGTCGGCCACGTGTACGGGCAGGTGGCGGCGTCACCGCAGACACCCGCCGCCGCGGTCGAGCTCTTCGACGGCGGCGAACGGCGGCGCATCGTACGCCTCGGCAGTACGGCCCCCCTGCCGCAGCACCCGGCGGGCACCGTGCACGAGGCGTTCGCCGCGGTCGCGGCCGGCGCCGCCGACGCCGTCGCGGTGTCCGACGAGGACCTGGAGCTCAGCTACGGGCAGCTCGACCACCTGGCGGGCGTGTTCGCGGCGAACCTCCAGGCGCGCGGCATACGCGCCGGCGACCGGGTCGGCGTGTGCCTGGACCGGTCAGCCGAGCTGATCGCGGTCCTGCTCGGTGTGCTCAAGGCCGGCGCGACCTACGTCCCGGTCGACCCCGCGTACCCGGCGGACCGCATCGCGTACACCATGGACAACGCGTCGGCGCGGCTGCTCGTGACCCGGCTCGGCGAGCCCGCGGCACCGGACACGTGCCCGCGGGTGACGCCCGACCAGCTCCTCGACGACCTCACCTACGAGGTACCCACCGGCCTCGGCGGTGCGAACACGGCGTACGTGATCCACACGTCCGGCTCCACCGGGCGGCCCAAGGGCGTCGCCGTCCCCCACGGCAACGTACTGAGTCTGGTCCGGGCGGCCGGCGCCGGACTGGAGCTCGGTACGGGGGACGTCTGGACCCTCTTCCACTCGAGCGCCTTCGACTTCTCGGTGTGGGAGATGTGGGGCTGCCTGCTGACGGGCGGCCGCCTCGTGATCGTCCCCCACTTCACCTCCCGCGACCCGGAGCAGTTCCGGGAGCTCCTGGTGGAGCACGGGGTCACGGTCCTGAACCAGACGCCCTCGGCGCTTTCCAACCTCCTGTCCGTCGCGTACACGGACCTCCCGGTGCGGCTGGTGATCCTGGGCGGCGAACCGCTCGACGCCAGGATGCTGCTGCCCTGGTTCGACGCCTACCCGCAGGAGCGCTGCCGGGTGGTGAACATGTTCGGCATCACCGAGACCACCGTCCATGTCACCGCCCAGCCGGTGACCCGCGACCTCGCCCTCGGCGCCACGCGCTCGGTGGGAACACCGCTGCCGGGATGGCACGTCTACGTCCTGGACTCCGCGGGGCGGCTGCTCCCGCCCGGCGTCGCCGGCGAGATCTGTGTCGCCGGGGCCGGGGTCGCCCAGGGCTACGTCGGCCGGCCCGACCTGACCGCGGAACGGTTCCTGCCCGATCCGTACAACGGCGGCCGCATGTACCGCAGCGGCGACCGGGGGCGGCTTCGGCCGGACGGCGCGCTGGAGCACTTGGGACGCATCGACGACCAGGTGAAGATCCGCGGTTTCCGCATCGAACTCGACGAGATCCGCTCGGTGCTCCTGGAGAGCGGATCCGTCCGGGCCGCCGCGGTCGTCGTGCGTTCCCCGGACGGCGGCGGCGCGAACGGCGTGCGCATCGACGCCTATGTGGTGCTGGACGGCGGTGACGTGGCGGCGGTCCGCGCCCACGCCGCCGCGGTCCTGCCCGACTACATGGTCCCGGCGACGCTGACGGAGGTGGCCGCACTCCCGCTGACCACCAGCGGCAAGGTCGACGTGGCGAAGCTGCCCGCCCCGAGGATCACCACCCGGTCCGCCACGGACCACACGCCGACGGCCGACGACGCGATGGCCGCCCGACTGCAGGAGCTCTGGTCGGAACTGCTGGGATTCCCGATCGGCCTGGACGACGACTTCTTCGAGGCGGGCGGCAATTCGGTGATCGCGGTGAAGAGTTTTGCGGCGATGCGTGCCGAGGGCCTGCCCACGCTCCGGCTGCGGCAGTTCTACCGTCATCCCACCATCCGCCAGGTGGTGGCGGCCCTCAAGGCAGCCGAAGCGTGAGCGGGCGGCCGCCCCCCGGCGCGGCCGCCCTCCGTCTTCCTACGCGCGGCCGTCGAGCTCCGCGAGCACCTGCCCGACCTGGTCCGTGACCTCCCGCACGGACCGGCCGGAGCAGCCGACGCGCCGCACCGCGATGTCCGGCCGGTGCGCACCCAGCCACTCCAGCGCCTGCTCGTATCCCCGCCGGGCCTTCGACAGGAATTCCGTGTTCTCGTGCGGTTCGGTGCCGCGTGTCCGCGCCCGCGTGCGGGACACCGCCTCGTCCACCGGCAGGTCGAAGAACAGGACGGCGTCGGGCGGTGCGACGCCGAACATCAGGCTCAGCTCGTCGAGCATCTCCCCGCGCGGCTTCACCCCCACCTGGAGCAGACGCGCCCCCG
The DNA here is from genome assembly GCF_053616475.1 of Streptomyces sp. NPDC055815. Classification (NCBI taxonomy): domain Bacteria; kingdom Bacillati; phylum Actinomycetota; class Actinomycetes; order Kitasatosporales; family Streptomycetaceae; genus Streptomyces; species Streptomyces sp. NPDC055815. The sequence goes on from NZ_JBSHDU010000076.1 coordinate 27,376, forward strand.
CGGCCCACGGATCGACGCCGCCGGAGCAACTGCGCAGCCAGGCCCGCACGGTCCGAGCGGTCGCGGGGCCCTGTTTCTGCCACCAGGCCGCCACATCGGCGTCGGGGTCCTCGGACGTCGCCATGCGCCCGAACAGCGGCAGGTACACCAGCGGGTCGATGAGCGGGTGCCGGTCGGCGAGCACGGTCCTCCCCATGGCCGTCGCCCGGCGTTCCGCCGCACCGTAGAGGCACAACTGCAGGTAGAACACGGCCGCCTTGAGGTGCACGCGGCCCACGGTGTCGGCCGCGGCGGACGCCTCCGCCAGCGTCGCGGAAAGCTCCGCGAAGGGGCTTCCCGGGTCGTCGTGGGCTCGTATCGCATGGATGACGGCGACGTCGCCCGCCTCGTGGATCCGGCGCAGCACGGTGGTCTTGCCGGAGCCGTCGATGCCGACGACAGCGACCCGCATCTCAGGCACCTTCCCGTGTCTGCTCGTCCCGCGTCCGTTCGAGCTGCCACAGATGGAACGCCGTACGCACCACACCCGGCAGGAAGCCGAACTCGCGTTGTGTGTGGCCGGCGGCGTACAGCGCCAGGCGGGTCATCAGGAACTCCCGCAGCGCCAGCCGGTATCCGCGGTGCCAGTCGCAGCCGGCGACCAGCCGCGACGCCCTCGGCGAGACGGCGGCCACCGCCCGCGCGTGAAGCTCCAGGACGTCGTCGACGTCGGCCGCCGTCGCGTCCTCGTCGAGGGTGAACGCGAGCAGCTCCACGACGTCACGCTGCGGCAGACCGACCGTCGCCAGCTCCCAGTCGTACGCGGTCAGGCGGCCGTCCCGCATCGCGAGGTTGCGCGGGTTGAAGTCGTTGTGGATCAGCGTCCGGGGCAGCGCGTACATCTCCTGCGTCCAGGCGCCGGCGTCCCGGACGATGCCGAGCACGAGATCCCGGCGGCCGGCGTCGAGCAGGTGCGGCTGGTCCGCCGCGGCGTGCCGCACCAGGGCCTCCCACAACTCCGCCGACTTCGCCAGGAGCGCCGGCTCCGACACCTGCCGCAACCAGCCCTCGGCGAGCAGCTCCTCGTCCCGGCCGAGCCAGTGCCCGTGGACGGCGGCGATCGCCCGTACGGCGTGCGCGACCCGGTCGCGGGTCCACGGTTCCCGGTCGTCGGGCAGCCGTTCCATGAGGACGACATAGGCCTCGCGCTCGTCGTCCTCGAGGAGTCCGTAGCACCGGGGCAGCAGCTCCCGCAGCGGCCGGTCGGGGCGCCGGTACACCGCCAGTTCCCGCCGGTGGGCGTCCTGGAACTCGCTGCTGCCGCCCCAGCGGCTCCACGCCTGGGAGACCTCGGGGCCGCACAGCGAGACCAGCCTGGCGATACCGGCGACGATCTCCTCGCCGCGTGACTTCACCTTCGCCACCAGGTCGGACGTCACCGCGGTGCCGCGGCCGTCGGTCCAGGTCACGCGCAGCGGATGGATGCCGGTCAGCTTGCGGCTCTCGCCGAGCGCGCCCAGCTCGCTGGCTATTCCGTCGCCGTACAGCTGCGGACCCCGCTCGACCCGTGTGACATGGAGGCGCGGATCGCCCAGCCCCTGCGCGAGCACCGGCTGCAGCAGCGCCGTGTCGAGGTCGTCGGCCCGCAGCCATTCGACCCGGCGGGCCCGGCCGAGCCGCTGGTGCGCCTCGGCGAACTGGCCGCTGACCACGGCCGCCAGGGTCGACACGTCCAGGGCGAGGGCGAACCCGGCCACGATCTCCGCGAACCGGCGGACGCCCCCCGGACCCGCGCAGCCGAGGAGGTCGAGCAGGTCCCGCTGATGCGGCAGCGCGGTGCCACCGCCGACGGTGCCGACGATCAGGTTCGGCAGCAGCAGGGTGGCCACCAGGCCGTCGTCGTCCGTCTCCAGCGAGAAGACCGACAACCCCGACTCGTGGACGCAGGCCACATCCTGCCCCGTGGCCAGGAACAGCGCCGCCACCACGTTGGCCGCGTTGATGCCGAACCCCACCATGCCCGCCTGCTGGGCCCCCATGACCGTCGTGGCGTACCCCTTGAGCATGGCCTCGGGCGTGGTCTTCAGGACCGAGGCCAGGACCTCCCGGCTCAGCCGGCACTCGGCGGTGACGCGGCTTCCGCGCCCGAGCAGCAGGGAGCCGGCGGTCACCTTCTTGTCCCCGCTGAGATTGCCCTCCAGGAGCAGACGCCGGGGACGCAGCCGCTCCTCTCCGGCCAGGGTGTCGGTCAGCCAGCGGCAGATCTGCCAGGTCGCCGCCGTGGTCATGTTCTGGCCGGCGGCATCGGCCGTCTCGAAGACGAACCGCACATGCAGGTGCCGGCCGATCTGACAGGGGTCGACCTCGACCAGGCGGGTGTGCCGGGACACCAGCCGCACCTGCTCCTCCAGCCTGGACCGCTGCGCGTGCAGCCAGCCGGTGAACCGCCGAGCGGTGGCCAGGTCGGCGAACTCGAACGCCGGCACCCGGTTCATCCGCTGCGACAGCACGGCCGTGGCCACCCCGCCGGACTCGCTGACCGCGCGGGCGCCTCGGGAGGCCGAGGCGACGAGCGCGCCCTCGGTGGTGGCCAACGGGGCCACGATGCTGCCCCGTGCCGTCTCCCCGGCGAACAGCAGCGGACCGGCCAGGCCGACCGGCACCTCGATCGATCCGGCGAAGTTCTCCACGTTCCCCACCAGGGCCTGCGCGTCCAGGCCGGTGGTCTCCAGCGACTTCAGCGCCGCACCGCTGCGGCCGCGCAGCCACTCAAGGCGTCGTCTGCGGGCGCTCTCGGAATACTGGCCACGGCCGGGCACGGTGTCGCTCATGCGGCAGCCGCCCCGGGGCCGACGGCGGTGATCCTCGTCCACGCCTCCTCGCCGGGCTGGAAGATCCGGTCCTTCACCCGGGGTGGGCGCTGCCCTGCGCGCACCGCGCGCTCCCACTCCCGCAGAAAGGCGTCCTCGTGCACGGGGATCACCTCGGCCGGCCCGATCAGGCCCTGCTCGCGGCCCGATCGGTAGCCGGCGCAGTGCTCTCCCAGCCGTACGTCGAGGGCGGCGGCCAGGGCCGGTGCCGGCGGGCCGGCGAAGGCCACGGCGAGCTGGTAGCGCGGGCCGGCCCCGTTCCCGCCGGGGTGCAGGCGGTAGGTGGCGTTGCGGATCTCCCCACCGATGTCCAGACAGGCGTCACGGAGCGCGCTCAGGGCCGCGGCCTCGGTCAGGTTCTCTCCCGCGGCGGACCGGCCGACGTCCCGGCCGGCGTATTCGATGCGCGGTGTGCGGCCGACGCGGCCGACGACCCGGACCACGTCGGTGACGGCGCACCGGTACATCCCGCCCACGTGGCTGAACACGAGATGGTACGAGCGGCCTTCCTCGACCTCGGGGATCAGCAGCGTCGCACTGTCGGGGGTGAGGGGCCGGTCCGCCGGAGCGAACTCGTACACACAGCCCGGCAGGTACAGCGGTGAGCCGCTGGGATGGCGGTCGACCGGTACGGCTGCCGGGCCCTCGCACGACGCGATCGGCGCCGAGAAGAGCTGGACGCCCGGTCCGTACGTCTCCCGCACGCGGGGGAGGTACAGGGAGCCGAGCGCACTGTTCCAGACGAAGATCGCGGCGAGGCGCGGCCACAGATGGTACGGGTGGAGCGTGCCGAACGCGTCGACGGCGCGCTCGATCTCGTCGGCGCGCCGCGGGTTCGGTGCCGTGTGCGGGAGGCCGTCGAGGGTCCCGGCCCGTAGGTCCGCGACCAGCCGGGGCCACTCCTCGCGCAGCTGGTACGGCAGGGCGGCGACCATCGCGGGATTGATGCCGATGAGCAGCCGGATGTCCTGCTCGGCGGCCAGACGCAGCTTGTAGTAGCTGCGGTCCCAGGGGTCGGCCGACGCCAGGTCGCCGGGTATCCGGGCCCAGGAGGCGTGATTGCCCGGGCCCGCCGCGGAGGCTTCGCCTATCTTGCGGTAGTCGAACTGGCTCGCGCCGATGTGCGGCTGCCCCTCCTGGGTCCGGGCGATCGGCGAGGTCGGGTCCTGCCACAGGTTCAGCGTGGTCTCCGGCGACGCGAGGGTGTGCGGCAGGGTCTGGAGCAGCGGGGCGAAACTGGCGTGGTAGAACGGCAGGAAGGTGCTCCGCATGTAGGTGCGCGTGATCGGGATGTGCTTCTCCCGGCCGGTGCTCCCGCTGGACGAGAAGTACACGAGGGGGTCGTCCGCGGTCAGTACGTTCCGCTCGCCTGCCATCGTCCGCTCGATCCAGGGCATCAGCGCCTCGTGGGTGCGGATGGGCACGGCAGCGCGGAGGTCATCCACGGTCCGTACCTTGCCGAGGCCGTGTTCGCGGCCGAAGGCCGTCTCGGCGTTGAGCGCCAGAATCCTCCCGAGCAGTTCGCGTTGCGCCTCTTCCGGCCTGTCCAACATGCCGACGAACCGGCGGTGTTCATCGAGGATGCGCGCAGCTTCCATTCAGTGATCTCCTGCCAGACGGGTCGAGGCCAGCACGCCGTGGAGGCGCAGCCGGCCGGTTCCGTTCCCGGAGTGGGCGATACGGGTCTGTACGGAGCCGGCCCGGAGGGGGTCGAGGGCCTCGCGGAAGTCCGCGACGGCGAGGGCACCGCGGTGCTCGACCCGCAGGGTGTCGCCCGGCCGGATCAGACCGCGCAGCGCGGCCTCCGCGATCAGATGGTGGACGTGGACCAGATAGGCGGCCGTGCTGACGCCGTCGGTGGCCAGCGCCACCTCGACCTGGTGCCCACTGCCGGGCCCCGGCACCGTCACGGCCAGCGGGCCGGCCGGCGCCTCGATCGGCGCGGGACCCTGAAAGGCACGCAACAGCCGTGACAGCGCCCGCAGTTCACCCCGGGGAGCGGGCCCGTACCAGGCCAGGTCCCCGGCCGGCGAGGCGCGTCGGTACGGGTGCCGGCCGGCCAGCGCGGCCGGCCGGCCGGCGAGGAACACCGTGCGCGTGAACGCCCGGCACCACCCTCGGCCCGTCTCGCCGGGGAGCGACAGGGCGAAGCCGGCGGCACCGCGGATGAAGGCGCCCACATCGAGGTCGGAGACGACGACGGCCACATCCAGCTCCCGGACGGCCACGAGCCCGCGCACCGCCGCGGCACGGGCCAGCGCCGCCCCGGCCAGCAGGTCGGCGTCCGAGGAGGTGACGGAGCGCGGCCCGCTCATGCGCAGATCGCCCTGAGGACCGGGTTCAGCGGGAGACCCCGCTTCCCCTGCACGGCCGTCATCAGCCGGTACGGGTCGACATAGCCGCGGCCCGCCCGCAGCCGGGACAGCGAGGCCGCGAGCGGTGGTCCGGTCGGGGCGTCGGACCCGGAGGGCGCGCGGGCCAGCAGGCCGGCGGCGCGGCCGACGCAGCGGCGCAGCAGCTCCGGCCGGAACGACTGCGCCGACTCCTGGTGCAGGGTGCCCGCGAAGTACAGGCGCATCCCGAGGCGGTAGGCGTCCGGACCCGCGGTGCCCGGCACCGCGGAGAGGTCGGCCAGGGTGACGCCCCGCCAGCCGCCGTACCGGCTGGAGAGGTTCCTTCCGTCGACGGACACGCGGCTGAGGGGGACCCGCGCCACCCGCGCCCCGAACACGCCCAGGACGCGTGCCAGCAGGACGTAGTCGGCGGTGATCCCGTCGTCGTGGACCAGCAGGAACGTCCGCCCGGGGCGGATCAAAGGGACGAGCTCGCGCAGGATGGGCACGAGGTAGTTGGGAATCCCGTCGCCACTGATCAGCCGGCGCAGCGGTAACCCCCAGCGGGTGCCGTCGAGATAGACGGGCCCGCCGAAACGGCCGTGGTCGATCAGCAGATCGCGTTCGGCCAGCGCCTGGACGAGAGACCTCGCCGGCATGGCCAGTGGCCGGTCGTCGGCGAGTCCCGGATTGTCGACCCCGAGCAGCTCCAGCTGGCGACGCCACCGGGACAGCATGCGGCGGCCGGCCGGGTGGATCCAGCCGTCCTCGTCGGCGCGGGCCAGGTACTCCCGGATCGCCCTCGGCTCCGGTTCCCGCGGCTCCGCGTGGAAGCGGACGTAGCGCTCGCCGATCCGCTCCTCGGACTCACCGCTCCAGTCGACGTCCGGCTCCGTACGGTCGAGATGGCGCCAGAAGGCGGCCGATTGGACGGTGACCGTGGCCATACGGTTGTTCCAGACCAGTCGCACGCCGGTGAGCTGCGCGCTCGCCTTGACCATGAGGTCGGTCCAGAGCAATCCCTTGACGTGGGTGGGCGTGAGCGGCTTCGTGGGCGTGATCGTCACCGGCGCCACCAGCAGGTCGGCACTCACGATGCCAGGGGCCGGAAGTGGTGCAGCCCGCCCCAGGAGACGGACGCGCCGTAAGGATCGGGCCGGGGATCGTGCGCCGAGCGAACGAGATGACGTACGAGGTTGAGGACCACGAACCGCTGCGGCTCCCCCCGTCCGGACTTCACACGGCGCACCAGACCGCGAGCACGCAGATCGCGGAGACGGCCTTCCGCGTCCGCGACGGACCCGGCGAGCAGCGCGACGGCGTCCTTCACCGTCCAGGGAGGCGCGTCTACCAGCCGGTGCAGGGTGTGCAGGCCCGACTCGGGGAGCGTGGCGAGGGCATGACGCACCCAGTCGACGAGCGAGGCATGCTCACCGGACGGCGACGCCGCCAGTCGCGCCGGCGATTCCTCGGCGATGCGCAGCAGTTCCGCGGGCTCGTAGATGAGGAGCCAGGAGAGCGCCGATTCCAGCGCAGCCGGGATTCCGTCGAGGTGCCAGCAGATTCCGGCGATCGCGGCCAGGGTTTCCGGGGCCGAGACGTCCTCCGGATACAGGGGGGCACAGCGCGAGAGCATGTACTGCACGACCGGGGAATCGGCGGCTCCCGTAGCCCCGGACGTCTGCCGGTTCCATTCGGGAACGTGCAGGGGGAAGAGGGTGAAGGACGTCTCGCCCGTACGGTCCGCCGTCACCGTACAGGTCTCGAGCAGGACACGCAGGCCTCTGCAGAGCTGCATGAGGACCCGCAGGTCCTGCTGGTCCCTGTCGTCGAGATCGCGCTCGTCGACGACGAGCAGGACCTCGTGCGAGGCGAGGCTGCCCGCCACGTCCGCCAGGGACGTGTCGCACCCGATCACCTCCGCGACCCGGCGCACCAGCCGGAGCGAAGCCTCGTGCCGGCCGTGGGGTGCCGCCCCGATCCGGTCCAAGGAGATCACCGGCAGGAACTCGGTCCGGTGCAGCTCGCCCGCGACGCTCTGGATCAGGGATGTCTTGCCCATCCCCGGCGGCCCCGTCACCTTGATCAGCTGATGACCGGGGGAGCGCAGCAGCCTGGTCAGCGAGGCCGCCTCCTCCTCCCGGGCCAGCGGAAGAGCGAGAACGGTCGACGGCGCCGGCAGCTCGTCGTACAGCGACCGGACCGCTCTCAGCCCGGCGGCGGCCTCCAGTTCCGCCCGCCGGGCGCCGACCAGTCGCAGAGCATCCGAGAGCAGCCGAACGGTCTGCACGCGCGGGGTCCCCGTACGATCGAGTTCGAGGTCACGAATCGCCCGCACGCTCACCGTGGAGATTTCGGCGAGCTGATTCTGGGTCATGCCTGCGCGCTTTCGCGCATTTCTCAGCATGCGGCCGAACTGCACCTTCGATACGCGATCGGCAGTCAATTCTCCCTGCTCTCTCATCCATGGGGCGCGGCGTGCCTCAAAATAGCGCACGTAGGTGAAAGTTGCGGTGTTCGCGCCGAGGGAGGACGATCCGGAACACTGTTCAAGTGAGGCGCGGACACAGTTGAACGCGTGAGCCCTGGCAGGTCATGACCCCTGCGCGAAGTCGGCAGCGGTGCGGCGGGCTCACCGCACGTGACCGGCGACCACGCGGTCAACCACCGGACGCCCGGCGTACGGTGGGGATTCCAAGCGCAGCGCCGGGGATGTTAGAACGTCCCGTCGCAGCTTTTTCATGGAGAGCTGGACGGCGATTCGGCATGCCGCGTCGGCGGCTGCTCTCTGCTGCTCCAGTCGCTGAGTCGGATCGGTTGGGGTGTGCGGGGATGGCTGCATCTGAACGTGAAACCAAGGAACTCATGGCCGGCCAGCTTGCTGTCTGGTATGCACAGCAACTCGCCCCTGAGAACCCGGTTTATCACATCGCCGAATATGTCGAGCTACGCGGAAATCTCGACACCGAACTCTTCCTTCAGGCGCTGCGCGCCACCATGGTCGAAGCCGAAGCGGTCCGGCTTCGCATTCGGCTCGTGGACAACGAGCCGCGGCAGTATCTCGGCGCCGTGGACGACCATTCCGTCCAGATACTCGACGTCACCGCCGAACCGGACCCGCACACCGCCGCCGAGACGTGGATGACGCGCCGGCTGCGCAAGCCCATGCGACTCCTCGGGGACCCGTTGACGGGACATGCCCTCATCAAGGTCGGGCAGGACCGCCACTACTGGCTGCACTACGGGCACCACCTCATCATGGACGGGTACAGCGGCCAACTGTTCGCCAACAGGCTCGCGCAGCGGTACACGGCACTCTCGGAAGGCCGGGAAGCCGGACCGGACGGCGGTCTCGAACCCGTATCCGTCCTGCTCGACGAGGACCGCACCTACCGTGCTTCCCCCGCGCACGCCGAGGACCGGCAGTTCTGGACGGACGCGCTGGCGGACACCGCCCGAGCCGCCCGCGTCGCCCGCGCCGCACGGTCCGACGTATACCGGCCCCGGCAGCTCCCGCAGGTCCCCGTCCGCCGGCGTGACGACATCACTCCCGGCGAGACCGACGACCTGAAGCGGAACGCGCGCAGGCTGGGGACCAGCCTGGCCGGACTGACGATCGCCGCCGCGGCCGTTCATCACCACCGGACCACAGGCGCGCGGGACGTCGTGATCGGCATCCCGGTGCTGGGCCGTGCCGGGCGCCGGACCCGCGACATCCCGGGCATGACGTCCAACATCCTGCCGATCCGCCTCTCCATCGGCCGCGCGACGACCACCACCGATCTCCTGCGGCAGATCGCGGCAGAGATGCGCGCGGCCCTCCGGCACCAGCGCTACCGGTACGAGGACATGCTCCGCGACCTGAAGCTCCTCGGCGGCGATCCGCTGTGCGACCTGATCGTCAACGTCATGTCCTTCGACTACCGACTCGACTTCGGCCCCTGCACCGGGACCGCCCACAATCTCGCCAACGGACCCATCGACACCCTCAGCATCGACATCTACGACCGGCGGGACGGCACCGGACTCCAGGTCGATGCCGACATCCACCGAGGCGCCCGGGAACGGGAACCGGAGGACGCCGTCTGCCCCCGCTTCGTGAGAATCCTGCGGCAGCTCGCCCTCACCGAGCCGGCCGACCCCCTCGGCCGCATCGACGTCCTGTCGGCCGAGGAGCGTTCCCTGCTGCTCGGCGAGTGGAACGAAACGGCCGTCGAGACGCTGACGGAGCCGTCGGTACGGGAGCTGCTCGACACACAGGCGACGACGAGCCGGGTGTACGTGCTCGACGCGGAGCTGCGCCCCGTCCCGCCGGGGGTGATCGGCGAGCTCTATGTGGCCGGTGCGGTGGACCGCGCCGGGCTGACGCCGGAGCGACTGGTGGCGGACCCGTTCGCGGCGGACGGCTCGCGGATGTACCGGGCCGAGGTCCGGGCGCGCTGGAGCGGCAACGGCGAGCTGGAGTTCCCGGGAGCGGCGGGCGGCACGGAGCCGGACCGGCGTCGGCGCGCAGAGGATCAGACGACGGAGCGGATCGCGGACGCGGGCCTGGGCCAGGACACAGGCTTGGACGCAGGCCCGGGCCCGGTCGACACCCGGGCGGACGTGCTGCGTGCGCTGTTCGCCGAGATCCTCGACCTGGAGAGCGTGGAGGCCGACGACGACTTCTTCGACCTGGGCGGCCATTCGCTGCTGGCGACGCAACTGGTCAGCCGCATCCGCAGCACGCTGAACGTGGAACTGCCGATGCGGGCCGTGTTCGAGGAGCCGACGGTCGCAGGCCTCCTCGGCAGGCTGGCGGACGCGGACACGGCGCGCGTCGTCCTGGCGGGGAGGGAGCGGCCCGAGCGGGTGCCTCTGTCGTACGCGCAGCGCCGACTCTGGTTCCTGGGCCGGCTCGAAGGCCCCAGCGCCACCTACAACACACCGGTGGTGCTGAAGCTGACCGGTCAGCTCGACTCCGCGGCGCTGAAGGCCGCCATGCGGGACGTCCTCGACCGCCACGAAGCGCTGCGCACGGTGCTGCCGACCGAGGACGGCGAGCCCTACCAGTCGGTCATCCGCATGGACGAACTGGTCTGGGAGATCGAGGAGATCACCGTCCGCGACTCCGGCGGGGCGTACGAGCGGCTCTCGGCGATGACCGACCTGCCCGAAACGGCCGCTTCACCGGCCGCGTCACCGACCGCGGTGGCAGCGGAGGCGGCGCAAGTGGAGCTTGCGGAAGCGGTGGTCAGCGCGTCGGCCCATGTGTTCGACCTGTCGACCCAGGTGCCGGTGAAGGTGTGGCTGTTCCGCACCGAACGGCTGGATGAGCACGTGCTGGTCGTGCTCGTGCACCACATCGCCGGCGACGGATGGTCGATGGGCCCGCTCGCCCGAGACATCTCGACGGCGTACGCGGCGCGATGCGCGCACACCGCACCTGCGTGGGACCCGCTGCCGGTGCAGTACGTGGACTACACCCTGTGGCAGCGGGAGCTGCTGGGTTCGGACGACGACCCGGGGAGTGTGCTGTCGCGGCAGGTGGCGTACTGGCGCGAGGCACTGGCGGGCGCACCGGAGGAACTGGCCCTGCCGCTGGACCGCCCGCGCCCGGCCGTGCCGAGCCATCGCGGCCGGACGGCCGTCTTCGGCGTGCCGGGTGACGTGCACGCCCGGCTGCTCGACCTGGCACGGGCCGAGGGCGTGACGCCCTTCATGGTCCTGCACGGCGCGCTGGCCGTGTTGCTGTCCCGGCTGGGGGCAGGAGTGGACATTCCGATCGGCTCGGCGGTGGCGGGCCGAACGGACGAGGCGCTGGACGATCTCGTCGGCTGCTTCGTCAACACGCTGGTGATGCGCACGGACCTGTCCGGAGACCCGACGTTCACCGAGGTGCTGAGCCGGGTACGGGAGGCCGGAATCGGGGCCTTTGAACATCAGGACGTGCCGTTCGAGCGGCTGGTGGAGGAGCTCGCTCCGCAGCGTTCCCTGGCCCGCCACCCCCTCTTCCAGGTCGTCCTGACCATGAACGACATCCCCGACGAGCTCATGGAGCTCCCGGGGCTGCGCGCGGAACTGATCTCGACCGCACGTCCTGCGGTGAAGTTCGACCTGGACGTGATGGTGGGCGAGGTGTTCGACGCCGACGGCGCTCCGGCGGGTGTCAGGGGCTCGCTGACCACGGCGGCGGACCTGTTCGACGAGGGAGCCGCTGAGCGGATCGCGGGCTGGCTGGTCCGGGTGCTCGAAGAACTGGTGGGTGCTCCTGCGACGCGGGTCAGCCAGGTCGAGGTGCTGTCTCCGGCTGAGCGGCAGCGGGTGTTGGTGGACTGGAACGACACGCCCGTCTCCCCTGTCGGGGAGTCGGTGTTGGGGTTGTTCGGGGCGCAGGTGGTGCGGACGCCGGACGCGGTGGCGGTGGTGCAGGACGGTGTCGAGCTCACTTACGCGGCGTTGGACGCTCGGGCGAATCGGTTGGCTCATTTCCTGCGGGTGCAGGGGGTGGGTGCGGAGTCGGTGGTGGGTCTGTGTCTGCCGCGTGGGGTGGAGACCCTGGTGGGGATGCTGGCGGTGTGGAAGGCGGGGGCTGGGTATCTGCCGGTGGATGTGGGTCAGCCCGC
>NZ_JBSHDU010000077.1:0-38704 GCF_053616475.1 Streptomyces sp. NPDC055815
TGTTCAGACGAAGGCCGCTTCCGTGTACGGCGGTTACCGAACCGAGTGATCAAGTACGACGCATCGTTCGACGACGCATGTTAAAGATCAAGCTAGACGGCGAGACGCTTGCTCGGGGGATGGCTTTGTTCACTTCTTCTAGGAGCTCTGGCTCGCTTTCCGTGATGCACGCCAGAAATGGGCGGCCCGACACCCGATCGGCGTCGGCCTGTGTGCTGCTGTTCCCTTGACGCTCTTCCTCTTGTTGATGCTGTCGCGTGAGGAGGAGCCGGACGACCCCCTGTTCGCTGTGATGTCCGGGTTGCTCATGGGGCTTGTCTTCGGTCTCACGGCCGTCTCGGAGCGGCTCGGTAGCGCCGGCTCAAGCGTCCGGGAAAGTGGAACGGATCGGCTCGATCCGCGCCCACCGCGCGTCAGTCAACGGCACACCAGGACAAACGATCAGGCGATGCCGAAGGAGCGGCATTCGAGTTCAAAGGAGTGTTGCAACGCGGACCAGGTCAGCGACGGCACGAAGGCGGCTCTGTGGCGGCCAGGCGATCACCGTCGTCACAGGCGGAGCGTCCAGGACCCGCACCGAGGCGAGGTCCCGGCGCAGGTCGGCGCTGGCTGACTCGGGAATGACCACGGTGGTACGGCCGAGCGCGATCAGCTGGAAGACCTGGGCCAGGTTCCGTATCTCCGCGCCCGGTCCTTCTGGGTAGCTGCCGCCGGGACCGGGCCAGCGGGCCATCGGGAGCTCGGGCAGTGTGGTGACGTCGGCCATCCGGACCTGGGAGCGGATGGCGAGCGGGTGTGAGGCCGGCAGGATCGCGACCTGTCCCTCGGTGTACAGGGTTTCGGTGTCGAGCCCGGCTGCTGAGTCGAAGGGCAGGTGCAGCAGAGCCACGTCGGCGTGTCCCTCCTGCAGCAGCTGCCGGTGTTGGTGCGCCTCGCAGATCAGCAGATCGACGGTGGCTGCGCCGGGTTCCGCGGCGTAGGCGTCGAGCAGTTTCGTCAGCAGCTCGCCGACGGTGCCGGATTTGACGGCGAGGACGAGGCTGGGGTGTGCCTTGGCGGCCCGTTGGGTACGTTGCTCAGCCGCGGTCACTGCGCTGAGGATCTCGCGTCCTTCGGCCAGCAGCACGGTTCCGGCCTCTGTCAGCGTGACCTTGCGGCTGTTGCGTTCCAGCAGTGCGGTTCCGAGCCGCCGCTCGAGCTGGGTGATCGTGCGGGACAGCGGCGGCTGGGATATTCCAAGGCGCTGGGCAGCCTTGCCGAAGTGCAACTCCTCGGCGACGGCGACGAAGTACCGCAGCTCGCGTATCTCCATGAGTCCAGGCTAAGACGGCAGGCGGCTGATCGATACCGCTCGGGTATCGCTGCACTACCGAGAGGGTGTTGGTGCCCGGCTGCAGCGCAGGCATGCTCGCTTTCATGAGCGAGAGGACGATCGCGCTGGTCACTGGCGCGAATAAGGGAATCGGGTATGAGATCGCGGCCGGGCTGGGTGCGCGGGGCTGGAGTGTCGGTGTCGGCGCGCGGGACGAGCAGCGCCGGAAGGACGCTGTGGCGAAGTTGCGTGCGGCTGGTGCTGACGCGTTCGGCGTGCCCTTGGACGTGACCGACGCCGGGAGCGTGGCTGCCGCAGTCCAGCTGATCGAGGAGCGAGCAGGACGGCTGGACGTACTGGTCAACAACGCCGGTGTTGCCGGCGGCTGGCCGGAGGAACCGACGACCATCGACCTCGAGACCGTGCGGCGACTGCTGGAGACCAATGTCCTCGGCGTCATCAGGGTCACCAACGCGATGCTGCCCCTGCTGCTCCGTTCGGCGCACCCGCGGATCGTCAACCAGTCCAGCCACGTCGGCTCCCTGACCCTGCAGACCACGCCCGGTGTGGACCTCGGGGGGATCAGCGGGGCGTACGCGCCGACGAAGACCTACCTCAACGCCGTCACCATCCAGTACGCCAAGGAGCTGAGCGGCACCAAGGTCCTGATCAACAACGCCTGCCCCGGCTACGTGGCCACCGACCTCAACGGGTTCAGCGGGACGCAGACCCCCGAGCAGGGCGCGGCGATCGCCATCCGGCTGGCGACCCTGTCGGACGACGGCCCGACCGGCCAGCTGTTCGACGACAGCGGCGTCGTACCCTGGTGACCTGACCTTGGATGCGTGCCTCGTCGATCAGACCGTGGCCGCCCGTCCGCCCACGTGCATCCAGCAGATCGCTGTCGCTGGGCATTTCACGCAGCTTTGGCCGGGTAATCGGTCCACTGGCGGATCGGTGACTCGGGCGCGAAACGGGTCTTCGGTTCGGCCCAGGCGTTGCGCCAGTGGATGTGGGCGGCGATGGCGGCGAGCATGTGCATCACGCCGCCGTAGCGGTTGTAGGTGGCCCGCAGTCGACGGGGTCTGCCGGCCGGACGCCAGGCCTTGCCCTTGCGAGGCATCAGGTTGAGCGGGCCGAACTCATCGACGCAGTTCACCCGCCCGTCGGCCGGCGGGGCATCGTAGGACGCCAGGATCCGGTGCATATTGGCGAGGTGGGGCAGCGAGCCGGTGCGGCGGGGAGCGAGGCACTCAGGCCCCGGTACTCCCCGGCGTGTAAGGGCGGCAGCTACGCCGCGCGGGCGGCTTCACCCCGGCCTCGCCCGTGCGGCGGAGGCGCTCCTGCTTCAGGGCGACGCCTCGGCCGCGGCCGGGCTCGTAGCGTCGAGGTCATGCTTTCCGAACCGGGGAAGACTCTCCTCCGCTGGGCATACGCGGCCGTCGCCTGGTTAGTGGTGAGCTTCGTGTGGCACGTGCAGATGGGTGTTATGTACGAGGACACGATGGGTCCCGACGACGGCACTCCGGTGTGGCTCTTCCTCTCCTACGACGCCCTCATTGTCCTCATGTCGGTCGTCGGCGTGGTGTGCGTGCTGGCCGCGGTCCAACCGTGGGGCCGACGTGCGCCGTCCTGGCTGGTGCGCGCGCCCTTGTGGATCGGCTGCGCGGTACTGACGCTGCGGGGCGTGCCGGGCCTCGTCGAGAACATCACCACGGCAACGGGACTCACTCCGCATGGCCTGCTCGGGATGGAGAAGGAGGCCATTGACACAGGGTCATGGGACTTCTGGAAGACCATGGTGATTAACGGCTACTTCTTCCTCGGCGCGGTGCTCCTCGTGCCGGTCACCGTGCTGTCCCGCCGGATTCGACGCACGGCAAAGGCGGCAGCGCGATGACCGGGCCACCGAACGCGCCGACCTGGAAGCCGTAGACGTCCCGGATCTCCCAGGCGTGCTCGTTCGACGCCCGCGTTGCGGCGTCAGCTGCCGCGGCAGCCGCATGTGCGGTCTGCGCCGCAGCAAGGGCAGCAATTCGCGCGGAGCGGTTGGCCGCATTCGAGGCGCCGATGGCCTGCTGCGCAGCACCAGCCGACGATCGGTACGTGCTCCCCGCCCCTGCGGGGATGGTCCCGGCGATTGACACGCGCTCGTTGTCGACCGGACCTGCCCTCTGCTTGTGTGGGGAAGGGTCCAGGTCCGGTACCGCGATGTTCAAGGTCCAGACTGCTCTGGTGGGCGCGGGGATGGGTTGTTTTCGGGGCTGTGGTGAGCATCCTCGGTGTACTGGCCATGCCGGCGGCTGCTTGCCTTGACTGCTCCCTGCTCGTGTGGGGATGGTTCCGTCCCGTTGCTTTCCTGCGAGGAGCCGGCCCGCTGCTTCCCGTGCTTGTGGGGATGGTCCGGTCGGGAAGGCGTGCATGTCCGGCTCGGGGCGCTGTTCCCCGTACATGCCCGCACCGCTTGTTTCGCCGGACTCCTGGCCGCGCCGGCCTCCGGTGTATGGATACGCATGATCATCGCCGCCATCGGCCAGGGCGGCCGCCGACCGTCCCCGCCTGCCCGAACGTGACTGGCGGCATGCGAGCGCCCGCGACTGTCCCCACACGCGCCGGGGACGGCCCCGGTTCACAGGCCACGACCGGGCCGTTGTGGACACCACCGTCCAGGACGAGTCGATCGTGCGGGCTGCCACGTCCGTGGATGCGGCCCGGTGGGCGATCTCAGAGGTCCCGGAGGTCCGACGTACCCCGGGGGGCCCGGGAGCGACGGCCCGTCTGTTTGCCGACACACGGCATTCCAGCACCCTCTGACACCGATGTCTCCGCGACCGAGCTCGGCGGGTGACTGCGTGCCCGCGGATGCGCCTGGCCCTGGCGTGTGGTTCCTTGCAGGCCGGTCGAGGAGGTCGTGTCGCCGTCCCATGCTGCTCGGTGTAGCCGGCGCCGGCCTTATCGAGCAGGGGCAGGTGATCAGCAGCGGTTCCCGGCACGAGCCGGTGGCGGTCACCAGGATCGTGCTGGAGACTTCCCTGTAGGCTGGCTCGCTGGCCCTTGCTCAGCAGGCGCCCGGCGGTCCGTACACACGGGCCAGCTCCACCGCCAGGCATGCCAGCCGTTCCCTTGCCTCCGGTGGCTCGAGCACCTCGATGCGTGCTCCCAGCCCTGCCAGCTGTGTCGCGACGACCTCCGGCGTCGGCCCGTCGACCCGTATCTCCGTCCACCCGTCGGGGAGTATCGGACCGACGTGCAGGCGCCCATCGAAGAGCCGCTCCAGGATGGGCATGGCCCCCGGCTCGGCCCGGGCCCGGACCGTCGCTGCGTGCAGCCGCTCTTCCAAGCTCGCGGCGAACGAGCGCCAGACCGTGGCGAGGTCGAAGCCGTCCGGCCGGACAACGGGCTCGTCGGTCGGCTCGACCGAGACGACCCGGCTGAGCCGGAAGGTCCGCAGGCCCCGCTCCGTCTCGGCGACGAGGTAGTCCTGGCCCGCCTTGGCCACGAGCCCGAGCGGATGGATGGTGCGCACGCCGGCGGGTTTGCCGGGCCCGGCGTACCCGAGCCGTACCTGGATCCCGTCCACCACGGCTCGCCTGAGCGCGTCGAGGTGCGGCCCGGTGGCCGTTACGTCGGCACGTGACCAGTGGGTGCCATCGACAAGACCGGCTCGCGATGCCGCCTCGGCGCCGGGACGCAGGGGTGCGGGCAGCGCGCGTACCAGCTTGCGCAGTGCGGTGCGGAGTTCGGGTGTGGTGGATGAAGGGCCCGCGAGCAGGAACAGTGCCCGGATCTCCTGGGCGGTCAGCCCGGTGAGCTCGGTGCGGGCGCCGCCGACCAGTGACCAGCCGCCGCCGCGGCCGCGCTGGGAGTAGACGGGGATTCCCGCGGTGGACAGCGCTTCCAGGTCACGGCGGGCGGTGCGCGGCGACACTTCGAGTTCGGCGGCGACCTCGGCCACGGTCACACGGGTGCGCGTTTGGAGGAACAGCAGGGTCGCCACCAGTCGATCGGCTCTCATGCCGGTCATCTTCCTCAGGAAATAGGCCAGAAGGTGGCCTATTCGGCTTACAGGATGAGGCCATGACACACACCCAGAACACCCCACGGTCCGCTGCCACCCCTGACGCCACCGATGACCCCCGCCAGGGCCTGCTGAAGGCAATCGCACTGGCCGGACGTACCGTGGCCGCGGTCCGGCCCGAGCAGTTCGACGGGCCCACGCCCTGCACCGAATTCACCGTCCGGCGGCTGGCCGGGCACCTCGTCGCCGTCCTGCGCCGGATTGCCGTCGCCGGGCGCGGCGGCGATGTGATGAGTCTGCCCACGCTCGCCGACGAGCTCGCAGGCACCGAATGGCAAGAGGCGTGGGACGCTGCGGTGCGAGAGGTCGAGGCGGCGTGGGCGGATCCCGCGGTCCTGCACCGGACGCTGACCCTGCCGTTCGGCAGTGTTCCGGGCGCTGCCGCCGCAGCCGTGTGGACTTCGGAGTTCACCGTGCACACCTGGGACGTGGCCACTGCGACGGGCCAGCTCCCGGACTGGGATCCCGAGCTCGTGGCGATTTCGTACGCCGCCATGAGGCGGGGACTGCCCGCCGGGCCGCGTGACGGTGCGCCGTTCGGGGCCGCCGTAGACGTCGACCCGGACGCGCCGGCCATCGACCGCCTCGTGGCGTGGTGCGGACGCAAGCCGTCATAGGCATCCGAAACGGGGGAGGGCGGCCGCAGAGCTGGGGCCGCCCTCCCCGCGCGCTCTGTCAGGGTGGCGTCACGCCCGCCCCCGGGCCGACGGCGACCTTGCGCTCCTTCACGTCCCGCTCCGCAAGAGCGCTCGACCGCACGGAGAAGGCAGCCGTCGCGAAGCTCGGGCTTCGCGCCCGCGAGCGCCCCGGGCTGCTCCGCCCCTCGGCGACGCCCTGCTTCTGCCCGATCTGCACTGGGGCGATGAGAACCGCTCCTCGGCCTGGCTCGCCCTGGCCGAGACCGAGCAGAGCGCCGGGCGGACCGTTCACCGGCGTGGTGCGGCGGTGGGGTCGCTGGCGTGGGCGTGGGGAACGTCTGCCGTTTCTGAGGTGCCCAGCTGTGCGGGAGTCGGCATCACGTCGATCACGTCGACGAGTCGGCGCAGCTTGTGCTGTGCGCGCAGGGCGTCGGACTGTGCCACGCATACGACGGTTGTGGCCGTGTTCGTCCGGCCTTGGGGCACATCGGCACAGCGGTTATCGGTGAGAACGATCTTGGTCAGGGCGTGAGCGTGCTGACCCGGTTCCCGTACGCGCGGCGGGCCTTGCGCTGGGCCGGGACTGCGGGGAGACCCTGGCTGCCTTCGAGCGGCTGGCAGCGGGCGAGGAGCTGTCGGTGCACGGCGGGGACGGCGCTGACGCGCAGGGTGTAGCCCTGGCCGCGCCGTACGGTCGCCCCTTGGTCGAGCGCGGCCCGCTCGGCGGGCTCCAGTTCGGCGGTGCGGAGGAAGTCGGCGACCTTGCCCGGCATGTCGAGGGTGACCGGCGACTCCGGGGCGGGCGCGTCCTTCTCGGTGGCGGTGTGGTCGGGCAGAAGGTCGGCGGCGGCCGTTGCGGATCGCGCCGAGGCTGACCCGGTGGTCGCCGGCGAGGGCGGCGATGGAGCGGCCTTCCAGGTCGCGGTGCGCACGTCGGCGGTCTTGCAGGCCGGGACGGCGGGGCGGCGTCCGCCTTTGCTGCCCTTGGCCTCGGCGGCGCGCAGTCCGTCGTAGGTCAGCTCGCGTTGGAGGTCGCGTTGGAGTTCGCCGGCGGCGGCGAGGGTCTGCACCATGAACTTCACGGTGGACAGCAGCTCGCCGGTGCGGGGGTGGCGGGCGGTGAGGTCCATCGCGGAGAACGCGCCGTCGTGGATGTGCAGCGCCACTTGGTCGCGGTGAAGGACGTCGAGCACGTCGAGGATGTGGCCGGTGCCGCGTACGAGGCGGAACATCCCGGAGATGTGCACGGTGTCGCCCGGCCGCGCGTAGGTGAGGAGTTCGCCGAACTTCGGGCGCTGGAGGGGGTGGCGGCGGCTGGAGGTGCCCGGGTCCTCCTCGAAGACCACCGGGTCCCCGATCCCGGCCTCGGCCGGGACGAGGCGGAGATCAGAGGGGTGAGGGCTGCCTTCAGGGAGGTGGAGTCGGCCAGGTGTCCCAGCAGGGGGCTGATGAGGCCGCCGATGCTGACGGTGAGGCCGAGGGTGACGCCGCTGCCAGTACCGATACGGGAGGGCAGGTAATCCTGGCCCAGGGTGACCTGGAGGGAGAAGGGGACGTACAGGCCGACGGAGGTGAGGGCCACGAAGAGGAACATGGCCGGGCCGGGTGCGTAGATCACTCCGGTCACGGCGGCGACGGAGAGCAGGTAGGACCAGCGGGAGACATGGACGCGGTCGTAGCGGTTGGCCAGGAACCCTCCCAGGACCGAGCCGACTGCGCCGCCCAGGAACAGCAGGAACAGGGCGATGGTGGCCGCGGTGGTGCTGCCCTGCATGCGCTCCTGGGCGTAGAGGGAGATGAAGGCGCTGAGGCCGGTGAAGACGATGGAGCGGACGACGACCGCCAGGGACAGCTTCACGAACGAGGCCACATCATCGGCGCCCCGAGGTGCCTCCGTCTTGGACGCGCCGGCCTCGGGCCGGGCGAGCATCCGGAGCACGGGCACACACAGAGCGGCGCCGGCGAGCGCGGGCAGGACCAGGACGGGCGCCCAGCGCAGGGAGCCGTGTCCGATCACGGCCGAGACCATGAGCGGGGCAAGTGCGAAGCCGATGTTGCCGCCCAGGGAGAACCAGCCCATCGCGCTGTGCGGACTCACCCGAGCACCCGCCGGGCGGTGACGCACCGAGCTTCGCTCGCGCTGCTGCTTCTCCTGAGCTTTCACCCATACGAAGATCCGCAACTGCTGCCCGAACCGGCGGACAAACGCTGCCTCTCGAGTGAACAAAGCCACCCCGGCGCCGCCCTGCTGACGCTCCCGGCGTCGACCTATTCCCTGTCCTCCTGCAACCCGCCGTGCGCACAATCGACGGCCGCCGCCGGCTTCTGCTTTTCCTGCAGGCGGCGGTCCGGCGGCTGTCCCACCTGGGAGGGGGCCGGGCATCTGCAGGACGGCTGCGCCGTTGACGCGGCCGGCGGCGAGGTCGTTCAGGGCGGTGTCGGCGTGGGCGAAGTCGTAGCGGGTGAGCCTCGGTCGCAGCCGGTGTTCGGCGGCCGCTGCGAGGAAGTCGCGGCCGTCCTCGCAGGTGTTGGCGGTGACACTGCGGACGGTCCGTTCCCGGAACAGATGCTTCTGGCAGTCCAGCGGCGGGATGTCGGACAGGTGGATGCCCGCGATGGCCAGTGTTCCGCCACTGCCCAATGCTTCCAGGGCCATCGGGACGAGGGCGCCCACGGGGGCGAAGAGGATGGTGGAGTCCAGTGGTCCGGGCGGGCCCGTCCGGGCGTCGCGTGCCGAAGCGGCGCCGAGTTCCAGGGCCAGGGCCTGAGCGGTGGGCGACCGGGTGAGGACGTGGACAGTGGCACCCTCGGCGAGGGCGAGCTGAGCGGTGAGGTGCGCGGAGGCACCGAAGCCGTAGACACCGAGCCGGCCGCCGGCGGGGAGGTCCGCCCGGCGCAGGGCCCGGTAGCCGATGATGCCGGCGCGCAGGGGCGTCAACTCCTCGGCCGCGTAGCCGGTGGGCAGCTCGTAGGCGTGGTCCGCGGGGGCGGTCGTGTACGCGACGTAGCCACCGTCCGCGTCCCAGCCGGTGTACAGCGACGAGAGGCACAGGTTCTCCCGGCCGCGCGTGCAGTACGGGCAGGCCCCGCACGTGCCTCGGAGCCACGGGATGCCGGTCAGCGCGCCGTCCCCGGGCTGCCTGGCGACTCCGCTGCCCGTGGCCACGACCTCGCCGACGGCCTCGTGGCCGGGTACGACCCGCTCGCGGTGGGGCAGCAGGTCGTGGTCGCGGACGTGCAGGTCGGTACGGCACACACCGCAGGCCCGTACGCGGGTGCCCCCTTCGGCCGGCCCGCCCCTCTTCCGAGCGTCTTCCCGGACCACATGCACGCATGCCGGGTGTGAGGTGGATCCTCTCGGGCAGTCGATAGGGGAGGCAGTGGCCATCCGCAGGACCCAGTGAGCTGGTGTGAACATGGCACGTGACGTACGGACCGGCCCTCCGACTCATCCGGACCCGTCCGAACCGCACCCGACGCCCCCCACGAACCCGTACCCTCCCAGCCGACAGGGACCCGCACCGGCGCCCGCACCGGCCCCCCGGCCGAAGCCGTCGCCGGAGCCACGGAAGGCGACGACGGGTACGCCGCCGAACGACCCCGTGCCGCCGAACCCCACCCCGGCGCCCGGTCCTGGTCCCGGGCCGCAGCCGGGCCGGTTCCGGGCCCGGTGCCCGCACCGGGCGGTCCCGACCCTGTGCCGCCGGCACCACCCCGGCCGGAACCGGATCCGCAGCCGGGAGGCCCCCGCCCGGAGCCGGGTCCGCATCCCGGCCCACTGCCGGGGCCGCTTCCCGCGCCCGAGCCGGTCACCTGACCGCTGGGCGAGTCGGGCAACGCCGGTCTCCCGCCGGAGTGCGGTCGGGTGTCAAACTCAGGCGTTGAGCAGTCCGCCGTGGTGGCCGGCGAGCCAGGTGGCGAAGTCCTGGAGGGCCGGGTTGAGGGCGCGGGCGGCGAGGACCTCCCGGGCCGCGGTGAAACGGTGCTCGCACTCCGCGTAGTACTGGAACATGTTCCCCGACTCGTCGGCGCCCGGAAGGCCTTGTGCGCGCCACTCGTCCGGGCTGAGCGGCCGGTACCGTACGGTCTCGCGGAGGGACGTGGAGAGCGCCGCGGCCATCTCGGCGACCGTGAGGTGCTCACCGGCGATGCTGACCGTGGCGGCGATGAGGTGGGTCCGCGCCGGAGGATGGCCAGGGCGGTCTTGCCGATGGCGTCGACCGCGACGCCCGCGAGGCGGCTCTCGCCCAGAGAAGGCCCTCCGTCATCTTCTCGAACTGCGCCCGGGTCAGCGTTTCCTCCAGGTGCAGAGGCCCCTCGGCGAACGCCGTGATGCACGGAAGGTTGATGGACGTCTCGGTCGCGGAGGACAGCTCGATCGTGGCTTTCTCCGCGGCCTCGCGCAGACGCTGCACCGCCATCTTGTCCGTCGACAGATCGACTCCGTACCCGTTCTTGAACTGCTCGACCAGGTGGTCGACGATCCGCTGGTCCCAGTCGTCACCACCGAGATGCGTGTCGCCGTTCGTGGACTTGACCTCGACGACGCCCTCCCCGATCTCGAGGAGGAACACGTCGAAGGTGCCGCCACCGAGGTCGAAGACGAGGACGGTCTGGTCGTTCTCCTTGTCGAGCCCGTACGCGAGGGCGGCCGCGGTCGGCTCGTTCACGATCCGCAGGACGTTGAGCCCCGCGATCTCACCGGACTCCTTCGTGGCGGTCCGCTGGGAGTCGTTGAAGTACGCGGGCACGGCGACGACCGCGTCCGTGACGTCCTCACCCAGGTAGGCCCCGGCGTCCCGCTTCAGCTTCTGCAGCACGCGTGCGGAGATATCCTGCGCCGTGCACCGCTCGCCGTCGACCTCGCCGCTCGCGGGGAACCGGCAGTCCGCCTCACCGATGTGCCGCTTGACCGACCGCACGGTGCGGTCCACGTTCGTCACCGCCTGCCGCTTGGCCGGCTCACCGACCAGCACGTCACCGCCTTTGGCGAAGGCGACCGCGGACGGGGTGGTCCGCGCACCCTCCGCGTTCGCGACGACGGTGGGCTCACCGCCTTCGATTACGGAGACCACCGAGCTCGTCGTTCCCAGATCGATACCCACCGACCGAGCCATCACCGGCCTCCCAACCATCACCGTGGTGCGCCCGGCGCCGAGCCTCCACGCCGTGGCGACTTCCCGGCATGCCCGGCGCATGCCATCGGGAGGTGTTCCGTCACCGGTTCCTTCGGCAGATCCGAGACGGCCTGCCCGTCTACAAGAGGGAGCGGTCGCGAACCGGAGCGGTGGCCGGTCTGCGCGATGTCCGGCATCGCCCGCCCGCCCGCACAACATCACCTCGCCCGGCGGGCGAGAGGCCGGACCACCGGATGAAGCGTGGCGTGTCCGCGGACGCGGTGACCTGGCCGGTGCCGGGCGCCGCGACAGTGCGGAGGGCGGGCCTACCCTGAAGGCATGGCAACGGTACAGGTCAACGGGCTCAGAGTTGCTTACGATCGTGTGGGCGTGGGGCCGCCGATCGTGTTTCTGCACGGTGCGGCGCAGGACGCTCGGGTCTGGCGGCCGCAGCTCGACGAGCTGGCGGAGGCGTTCACGGTCGTGGCCTGGGACGAGCCGGGAACGGGCCGCTCATCCGACGTGCCGGAGCCCTTCGTTCTCGCAGACTACGCCCGCTGCGCCGCCGCGGTCCTGGAGTCGCTGGAGCTGGGACCGGTGCACTTGGCCGGCCTGTCCTGGGGCGGCACGCTCGCCCTGGAGGTCTACCGCCGTCACAAAGACCTCGTGAGGTCGCTGGTCCTCGTCGACACCTACGCCGGCTGGAAGGGCTCCCTGGCCCCGCAGGAGGTACGGGACCGGGTCGAGGGTGCGCGCCGGATGCTGGCCGCGCCGCGCGACGCATTCGATCCGATCCTGCCCGGGCTGTTCGCCGGCGAGCCGCCCGCCGCGTACGTACCGCTGCTGGAGGCCGTGGCGGCCGACGTACGCCCGGAGAGCTTGCGGACGCAGCTGAGCCTCGTGGCCGAGACGGATCAGCGGGATCTTCTGCCCAACGTCTCGGTCCCCACCCTCCTGCTCTGGGGGGAACGGGACGTGCGCTCGCCACTTACTGTCGCGCGCCAGTTTCTGGAAGAGATCCCGGATGCCGAGCTGGTCGTGATCCCTGGCGCGGGCCACGTCAGCAACCTGGAACGGCCCGAGGAGTTCAACCAAGCCGTCCGCGACTTCTGCGGCGCCCACTCCTGAGCTCCGGACGACACCACCGTCGATCTCGTTGGCCCCAGGGTGTACACGCGTGGGCGATGTGACGGGGAAGTAATGCGTGACAGCGTTGCCGCTGGCCCCACGGACCGTCCGGAGGGCCACAGTTGACGACCAGTCACCGCAGCAGGAGGCCATCGGGTCTGGCCGCCGGGGCTGCCGTGCCGCTCACCGCCGCCGCCGGCCCATTGTGGCCCGGCCCGGCCGCCGCCGCACCCGCCGCGACGCGGCTCGTGCTGCCCGCGCCGACCGGTCCGTACCCCGTGGGCACGGTCCAGCTGCGCCTCGTCGCGTCCGGACGGCATCGCGGGCCCGGGGCACTTCCGCGATGTCGTGGCCCAAGAGCTCGCCAGCCACGGGTACGCGGTGGTGACGGCGACTCACCAGTACGACACGTACACCGAGTTCACCCGAGCCAAGGCCCCCGAGGCTGCCGCACTCTGGTCGCACCTGTGGGGCTGGGCGGCTGAACATCGAGGCCCCGGGCGCCTCCCATGTCTCGTACGGCGACAAGGAGGCGCTGTTCCCACAGGTGGCGAAGCTTCTCGGCCGGGGCGAGCAGCAGCTCCAGGCCGCGATCGGCACTCTCGAACCCGAGCAGGCGGTGAAGATCCAGCAGGCGTACCCGCTCGCGTTCTTCGACGAGCACCTGCGCCACCGTCGGGGCCACCTGCTCGACGGGCCGTTCCCGGCCTTCCCGGCAGTGACGTTCCTTCCGTGAGTACCGGGCGGTCCCTCGTCCGGTAGGGGCCCGTATTCGGGTCAGCCGCCGCCGGGCCCCTGACTCATTCGACCGGCCAGGTGTGCGCCGGAACATTCATGTGCATGTAGTCGAGATACTGCTGCGTCATCCGCCGCAGCGCCTGATGCCGGTCCACGTGGTCGATGTCCTGGATGCGGTGGAACATCTCCGACTGCCACACCGCACCGTTCCGGCCGCTGACACACCGCTGCTCGATGATCCCCAGCAGCGGCTCCCGCCAGGCGCTGTCCATGGCCCACCGCTCCAGCCCGCGGTCCGCGAGCGGCAGCAGGCGGCGCAGTACCAGTTCGGTCACGGGGACCTCACCCATGCCGGGCCAGTACAGCTGCGCATCGATTCCATGCCGGGCCGCGGCCTCCAGATTGTCCTCGGCCGCCGAGAACGACATCCGCGACCAGACCGGTCGGTCCTCGTCGACCAGGGCGCGCACCAGGCCGTAGTAGAAGGCGCCGTTCGACAGCACGTCGGCCACCGTGGGTCCCGCGGGCAGCACACGATTCTCCACCCGCAGGTGCGGCACGCCGTCGACGACGGCATAGACGGGACGGTTCCACCGGTAGACCGTCCCGTTGTGCAGCGTCAGCTCGGCAAGCTCGGGGATTCCTCCGTCATCGAGCGTCTTCTGCGGGTCCTCGTCGTCGCAGAGCGGCAGCAGCGCCGGGAAGTACCGCGCATTCTCTTCGAAGAGATCGAAGACGCTGGTGATCCACCTCTCGCCGAACCACACCCGGGGCCGGACCCCCTGCACCTTGATCTCCTCGGGCCGGGTGTCGGTGGCCTGCTCGAACAGCGGAATACGCGTCTCGCGCCACAGCTCCTTGGAGAAGAGGAACGGAGAGTTCGCGGCCAGAGCCACCTGTACCCCGGCGACGGCCTGCGCGGCGTTCCAGTAGTCCGCGAACTCGTCCGGCGACACCTGCAGGTGGAACTGAGCGCTGGTACACGCCGCCTCCGGCGTGATCGTGTCCGCGTAGGTGCGCAGCCGCTCCACCCCGTCCACCGCGATCAACAGGTCCTCACCGCGTGCGGCGAAGACCTGCTCGTTCAGCAGGTGGTACCGCGGGTTCTCGGAAAGCGACGCCGGACCCACGTCCTTCAGTTCCAGCGTCGGCAGGATTCCGATCATGACCAGGTGCGCCCCGATCGCCGCAGCCTTCTCCTCGGCGTGGTTGAGCGCGTCCCGTATCTCCTGTTCCCAGGCCCCGGGGCCGCCCGCGGTGAGCTGCCGCGGATCGATGTTGATCTCCAGATTGAACCGTCCCAGCTCGGTCGACCAGGACGGGTCGGCCAGCGCCTCCAGGACGTCCGAGCCACGCATGGCGGGTTCCGCGGTTTCGTCCACGAGGTTCAGTTCGATCTCCAACCCGACCTGCGGCCGTTCGAAGTCGAACCGCGACTCCCTCAGCATCTGGGCGAACACATCGAGGCACGTGTGCATCTTGTTCCGGAACCGGCGACGGTCGTCACGGGTGAACTCCAGCGCCGGGACGTCACGTCCCATTCGGTCCTCCCGAGACTCATCGGCACGGACCCTGCTCTTCAGCGTCTCACTTCACAGGCGACCCAACCATCGAGCGCGCCTCCGGCCGAGCCGGTCTCCAGCCCAGCCGGCTGCCCAAGCCGCTCTGCAGCGCCCGGCAGGTGTTTCACGAGTGATGGCAGTCCCAGTGGCCCTTCACCCAGACGTGGTCCCAGTGCCCGGGAACGTAGACCCACTTGTGGGAGTGGTGGTGCTCCCCGTAGCCGGGGTGCCACTTCCCGTGGTGGTCGTGCCGGTCCGCGTGCCAGGTGTCGTGCTTGACCCGCTTCTTCTCCCAGTGGCCCGTTGTCCAGGTCTTCTCCCAGTGCCCCTTCTTCCACTCGCACCGGTCGTGATGGCCGTGCCGGTCGCCGTCGTCATGGTGCACGACAGTCGTGGCGACGGACGTCGGGGCCGGAGCAGCGGTCGCCGAGCCGGCCATTCCGAGCGCGGCGCCACCTGCCAGCAGGCCGGACGCGGCGCCACCCGCCACCAACCGTCGGACTCGCATGGTCCTGGTCATGGAACACACCTCCTTCGAGCGAGCCGGCGGGGGAGTGCGCGGCGACGGCCGACGTATGAGGAGACAGTCCGAATCGCGAGGTGATCGTGGGAAACCGTGAGATGCGCTGTGCGCGCCGCAAGAGGTTGAACAGTTCCCAGATCCTTGGAATGAAGGCCGCACACGACGGCTTTGTTCCAGTTTGGCATGGTCGCCATCCGCTGTCGGCGCGGAGGTCCCGCAGACGGCATTCTGCAGGGATGTGGCGTCGTGGCCGGGTGCGCGTGAGTGGTGACACACAGTGGATCGACGGAAACTCGGCGTAGGTGCTGTCTTTTGTGGCTCGACGCCCGTACGCCCATACGACACGACGCCGCCCGGCCCCGACCGGCCGGGTTCGCGTCGCCCGCATGTGGTGGCTCGGATCGGCGCCGACAGCGGCTGCGCAGTACGGACGGGTTCTCGGGGTAGGCAGCCTTACGGTGCAGTGTCCGAGAAGCCCACGGAGAGGAGTGCGATCGCGGTGCCCCTGGTCGGGAGGCTGCGAGCGAAGGCAGGCGATGCGCTCCTGCGGCGCGTGGCCGGTCCGGAAGCGGAACAAAAGCGCGACAGGATCCATCACACACCTGGGCCTCGCTGGTTCGCGCCGGACAGGCCGGTGCGAACCGTGCACTCCGATGCCTCGATGTACATCGGAGGGCTCGCCGCACTTCTGCTGCAGTCACTGCATCCGATCGCCATGGCAGCTGTCTGGGCGCACTCGGGCTTCCGCGGCGATCCCTGGGGCCGCCTGCAGCGGACCAGTACCTTCCTGGCGGAGACGACGTTCGGTACGGCGCGGGATGCCGAGCGGTCAGTGGAGCGGGTACGAGGGGTGCATGCGCGGGTGGCCGGGCGCACGCCCGCCGGAGTGGCCTACCGCGCCTCTGATCCCTCGCTGTTGTCGTGGGTCCACATGGCCGAGGCCTACTGCTTCCTGGAGGCACATCAGCGCTACGGGCTGCAGGCCCTGACCGCCGGGCAACAGGACGCGTACGTCGAGGACATGGCATCGGTCGCCGTTCGACTGGGCATACCCGACCCACCCGAGACCCTAGCCGCCCTGGTCACGGAGCTCGGCGGCCGGCGCCCTGAGCTGCGGGCGACGGACGAGTCGTCGGCCACGGCCCGGTACCTGCTGGTGACACCGCCGCTGCCGTGGCCGGCACGGCTTCCCTACCTTCTGCTGGCGACAGCGGCTGTGGATCTCCTGCCGCCGTGGGCTCAGGACCTTCTGCCCGTGCCCCGGCGGATCCGGCTCCTCCTCCCTTTCGCGAGACCTGGCGGCCGGGCGGTCACGGCGGCGATCCGCTGGGTGACGCCTCCGATCCCTCCGAAGCCGTTCGACAGCCGTGACGCGTCAGATCGCGGGCCGACCAGCGGCTGACCGATCGGTCTGTGGGGCGCTGCCCCGCTGCGGTCCCACTTCGCGCGTTTTCGGGGGATAACGGACGCGCCGCATTCTGTCGTGCTCACTCTCCAACCGAGCGTCCTCCGATCGTGCGCGGCACGGCGGCGCCCCGGCGCGGGAGGAGGCTGCATGGAAGCCCTGTCCATCGAGGTGTGGGACGGCGAGCGGTTCAGTCTCGCCCTCGTCGTCGGACTGCCCGGCCTGCGCACCCTCACGGCCTACCGCGGCACGCTGGCCGACCCCCTGCAGTTCAGCGAGTTCGCCGGACTGGAGTTCCTGACGCTCGGCCCGGAGGAGTGGCGCGTCCTGCTGGACGCCGGAGCCGTACCGCGCAGCCTGTCCGCCGCGGCCATCGTCGTACACGGCGACAGGACCTCTTGCCCATCGTGGCTCTCGAGAACGAGATCCTGGCCCTCTGGAACCGGTCCCAGATCATCCAGACCGTCCTCGAAGGGGGCCTCGGCCCCCTGGCGTAGCAGGCAGGCCACGCGAGGCGTTGTACGGCCGCGCGCACCTCGGCCACTGGACATCCGGTCAGGGGACCGCTGTCATCCCGAACCAGGTCTGCGCGCGGTGCACCGTAGTCGTCCATCGGGGCCAGGTTCGGTACTCAGTCAGACCTCGGCCTCGCCCAGGAGCAGGGACGCGGACGGACGCGGAGCTTGCCGTCCCGCACGCCCAAGGCGCCGCGGGCGGCACGGCCCTGCGGCTCTGGCGGCTCATCCGGATCTGGCTCCGCGGCCCGCGCCCAGGACGGCCGGGTCGTCACCGCCGTGAACGCCTACCACTTCACGAGGACCCTGCGCGGAGCTGGTCCTCATCGGCACGGCAGCCGCCCAGGGGGCCCTACGAACCGAACACGATCGTCGCCGTGGGCGACCGCGACCGAGAGGTTGTTCCCCCGTGCGGCCGGTGCTGGTAGGTCCTCCTCGACTACTTCCCGGCCCTCAAGGTCATCGTCGGCGACCTCACCCGTCGCTGCCGGGCCGAGGACGGGGTCCTTCTGGCCGCCGGCACCAACGTCTGGGGACTGGACCGCGCGGCGGACCGCGCGAGCCTCCCGCCGGAGCGTGTCCTGCGGGGACACCGGCGACGTGGCGCTCAGCTCCCGGCCGGTGTCGGCTCGGAGGGGTGCGGAAGCAGTTCGCTGGAGCCGCGGACCACCAGACGGGTGGGGACCATGATGGTCCGGGCGCGGGTGCGGTCGCCGTCCAGGCGGGCGAGGGCGGTCCTGGCCGCCGCCTCGCCTATGGCCGCAGGGTCCTGGGCCACGACGGTCAGGGCCGGCTCGATGACATCGGCGAGCGGGAGGTCGTCGAAGGTGACCAGGGCGACGTCCTTTCGTCCCGCGCGGGTGAGCTGGGCGATGACTCCGAGGGCCGTCATGTTGTTCGCGGCGAACAGCGCGGTGGGCGGTTGCGGCAGGTCAAGGAGGGCGGTGGTCTCCGCGGCGGCCGCGTCCTGGCTGTGGGCTCCGGTCACCAGGTTCCGGTCGTAGGGGAGGCCGGCCTCTTCGAGCGCAGAGCGGTAGCCGGCGAGCCGTTCGCGACGGGTGTAGAGCTTGGTGGGAAGGTCTCCGATGAAGCCGATACGGCGGTGGCCGCGGGCGATGAGGTGGGAGACGCCTTCGTGGACGCCGGTCCGATTGGAGCTGACGACGCAGTCAGCGGACAGCCCCACGCCCGGCCGGTCGAGGAACACCACCGGCAGACCGCCCGCGCGCGCCGCCTTGAGATGGGTGTGATCCGCTCCGAAAGCGGGGACGACCATCAGCATGCTGACGCGCCTGGCGAGGAAGGTCTGGATCAACGCCCGTTCCCGGTCGGGGTCTTCGGCCGAGGACCCCATGAGCAGGGTGAGCCCCCTGCTGCCCACGAGGTCCTCTATGCCGCCGGCGACGGTTCCGAAGAAGGGGTTTCCGAGGTCGGGCACGACCAGGCCGACGGTGGTGTCGGGGCCGCCGACACGGATGTTGCGGGCCATCAGGTTCGGCTGGAAGCCGAGCTTCGCGACCGCGGCGTGCACGCGCTCGCGGGTCTGCGGGGAACTCGGCCCGTCCTCGTTGAGCACCCGTGACACCGTCTTCGCGCTGACGCCCACTTCCCTGGCGACATCTGCCAGCGTGGGGCGACGGTTCGCGGCCATGTTCCACCGTTCCTGTGCGTTCGTCGGGCCCGGCCCCTGCCCGGGGCCGGGCCCGCTGTCCTGACCGTGCGGCGACCCTGAGGTCTGCGCGGCGTCGCCCCCGCGGCGACTCAGTGGGCGGACACGCCTGCCGCCTGGGCGGCATCCGCGTCGGTGACGACCGTACCTCCATCATCGTTCACCCTGAGCGCCCCCGTCATGATGGCGACGACCTCCGCCATGGAATGGTCCGACGGCTTGATCAGCGCTTCGCGACGGCCGAGTCGGTGGATGTGGATGCGGTCGGCGATCTCGAAGACGTGCGGCATGTTGTGGCTGATCAGGACCACGGGCATGCCCTTGTCGCGGACCCGGCGGATCAGGTCCAGGACCTGACCCGACTCCTTGACGCCCAGTGCGGCGGTGGGCTCGTCCATCACGACGACGCTCTTGGCCCAGGCGACGGAACGCGCGACCGCCACGGCCTGGCGCTGACCGCCGGAGAGCGTCTCCACCGGCTGGGTCAGCGACCGCAGCCCGATCTTGAGGTCGGCCATGTGGGCCGCGGCCTCCTGGCGCATGCGCTTCTTGTCGAGCATGCGCAGCGTGCTGCCGAGGAAGCCCGGCCGGCGCAGCTCGCGCCCGAGGAACATGTTGGAGGCGATGTCCATGGAGGCGGCGACGGCCAGGTCCTGGTAGACGGTCTCGATGCCGTGCTGCCGGGCGCTCTGCGGCCCGGTGAACCTGATGGGTTCACCGTTGAGGCGGATCTCGCCCTCGTCGGGGGTGAGCGCACCGGTGAGGGCCTTGATGAGGCTCGTCTTGCCGGCTCCGTTGTCCCCGATGACGGCGAGGACCTCGCCGGGCAGCAGGTCGAAATCGGCGCCGTCGATGGCGGTGACATGGCCGTACCGCTTGACCAGGCCACGGGCCTGCAGCACGGGCGTGACTTCGGCAGTGCTCATCGTGTCTTCCTCCGGGAGATCTGGTCGACGGTCACGGCCAGGATCACCAGCACTCCGGTGATCAGGGTCTGGTAGATGGAGGCGACGCCCATCAGCTGGAGGCCGTTACGGAACACACCGACGATGAGGACGCCGATGAAAGTGCCGAGGACGGAACCGCGCCCGCCGAAGAGGCTGGTGCCGCCGAGGACGACGGCGGTGATGCTGTCCAGGTTGTCGGTCTGTCCGGCCTGCGGGTCGCCCACGCCGGTACGGGAGATCAGGAGCAGTGCGGCGATGCCGTAGACGGCTCCGGCCAGGGCGTACAGGCCGATCGTCAGCCGGGAGGTGCGGATGCCGTTGAGGCGGGCGGCCTCGGGGCTGTTGCCGAGCGCGTACACATGACGGCCCCAGGACGTGCCGCTCAGCGCGTAGGCGAAGAGCAGGAACAGGGCGATCGTCACGAGCGAGCCGTAGGTGATGTCGGTGTTGCCGAGCGGGAACGTCTCGCCCAGGGCGGTCAGCGGCGCCGGGAGGTTGGTGATCGTCTGCTCGGCCGAATAGATGTGGGTCAGGGCGAACGCCACGTTCAGCATGCCGAGGGTGACGATGAACGGCGGGAGCGGGATCAACTGCACCAGCAGCCCGTTGACCAGGCCGAAGACCGCGCAGACGACCAGGCCGAGAGTGATCGCGGCGAGTGGCGGCAGGCCGCCCTCGGCGGCCGTCTTGGCGATGACGATGCTGCCGAACGCCATGACGGCGCCACACGAGAGGTCGATGCCGGCGGTGAGGATGATGAGGGTCTGACCGATGGCCAGGGTGCCCACGACCATGACCTGCTGGACGATCAGGGAGAAGTTGCCGCCGGACAGGAACTGCTCGGTCGTCAGGGAGAAGAAGACACAGGCCGCCAGAAGGGCGACGAGTGGTCCCGTGGTCGGTGTGGCGAGCAGCCGGTGGACCGTCGTCGGTCCTTTCAGCTGGTCGTAGGGCAGGGGAGTGGCAGTCATGGTGGTCCTTGCCAGTGATGGATGGTCGGCGGAGTGGAGTTCGTCAGGGGTACGGGCGAGTCACAGAGGCTCCCCCGAGGGCGCAGGCGGTCCGATCTCGGTCAGGGGACGCCGGGGTCCGGCCGGTGCGCCGCGGTCTGTTCCGTCGCGGGACTCGTCGCACCGCGGACCGGTTCGACCGCGGCAGCGACCGGTCAGGAGGAAGGAGCCGGCTTCCACCGTGCGCCTGACGTCGAGGGGCTCAGCCCCAGCACTTCTCCAGGCCGTACGCGGTGTCCTTGGCTTCGACACCCGGCTTGGCCGCGTCGGTGATGAGCGTGACGCCGGTGTCGGTGTAGCCGGAGGCCTTCTTGCCGTCCTTGGCGAATTCGACGACCGCCTTGACGCCCCGGGAGGCCATGTCGAGCGGGTACTGCTGCGAGGTCGCCGCGATCTTGCCCTCCTTGACCGCCTTCGTTCCGGTGCATCCGCCGTCGACGGAGACGACCAGTACCTTCTTCTCCAGGCCCTTCGCCTTCAGCGCGGTGTAGGCGCCCAGCGCCGCCGGCTCGTTGATCGTGTAGACGACGTTGATGTCCGGCGCCTTCTGGAGGCAGTTCTCCATCGCCGTCTGACCCTTGGCCTGGTCACCGCCCGTGTCCTGCATACACACGACCGCCGGGTCGCCCTCCGCGACACCGAAGCCCTTGAGGAAGCCCTGGTGGCGCTGCACGCCCACCGCGACGCCGGGCGCGAGGTCCAGGGTGGCGATCTTCGCGGGCTTGCCGGCCATGGCGGCCTTGGCGTACCGGCCGATCAGCTCTCCCGCCTTGACGTTGTCCGTGGCGAAGAGGGCATCGGTGGCGTCCTGCGGCTCGGTCGGGCTGTCGAGTGCGATGACCAGGACTCCCTTGGCGCGCGCCTTCGCGAGGGCGGGGACGATTGCCTTGGAGTCGTTGGGCGTGATGAGGATGCCCTTCACCCCTGCGTTGACCATGTTCTCGATGGCGGTGACCTGACCTGCGTTGTCGCCGTCGAACTTCCCCGCCGCGCTGACGAGTTCGACGCCGTTGTCCTTCGCGGCCCGCTCGGCGCCCTCCTTCATCTTCACGAAGAACGGGTTCGTGTCCGTCTTGGTGATCAGCCCGACCTTGGTGCCGCCGCCGGACGCTCCCTGCGCACCGGAGCCACAGGCCGTCAGGGTCAGGGCCGAGATGGCGGCGAGAGCGGTGCAGGCGAGGGAGACGCGGGTGGTGCGGTTTCTGCGAAGCATGACTGATCTCCTGCTGGACGAGGGGAGGAACGACCGAGCGGATCGAGGGCTGCGGCGCAAGGACTGCTGCTGTCGAACGCACTGGAGGCGGTGTCATCGTTGACCTATGTCATCGTTGACACTGCTTGCGGAGGATGATGAACTCCGTGACCCGGAAACGTCAATGCCTTGGTGCCGTCACGAATCGGCAACGTCGTCGCCCGAGTCGCCTCACACGGAGAGCAAGCAGCGTTCCCCGTGAGTCTTTTCAAAGGTCCCTGCACCGCAGCCTTCTCGAGCTGCCCACCTGGAGAGAACGAGTCATGCGCCTGCCTCTGGTCACCGTCCTCGGAGAATGCGTCGCGGACGCCTTCACCGTCCCCGCTCCCACCCCGGGCGAGCTCGCCCTGCGGGTCCTGCCGGGCGGCGGGCCGGCGAACACAGCCGTGGCGCTCGCCCGGCTCGGCACGCCCGCCCGCTTCCTGGCACGGCTGTCCGACGATGTCTTCGGCCGCCTGTTCCGCGCTCACCTCGAGGTGTCGGGCGTCGATCTCACGGCCGCCGTGCGCGCAGCGGAGCCCAGTACGCTGGCCGTTGCCGAGCTCGACGGGCAGGGCCAGGCCACGTACTCCTTCCATGCCCGGGGCACCGCGGACTGGCAGTGGACGGCGGACGAACTCGCCTCGGCGGACCTCGCCTCCACCGTGTGCCTGCACTCGGGCTCGCTGGCCCTGGTGCGCGAGCCCGGCGGCAGGGTCGTGGAGGAGTTCCTCGCTCGCGCCT
Organism: Streptomyces sp. NPDC055815; assembly: GCF_053616475.1. Classification (NCBI taxonomy): domain Bacteria; kingdom Bacillati; phylum Actinomycetota; class Actinomycetes; order Kitasatosporales; family Streptomycetaceae; genus Streptomyces; species Streptomyces sp. NPDC055815. The sequence continues at coordinate 22,618 of NZ_JBSHDU010000077.1, forward strand.
CGGCCACGGCCACGATCTCCCTGGACCCGAACGTCCGCCCGCTGCTCGTGGCGCCGGAGGCCTACCGCGAACGTCTGCCGCGCTGGTGCGAACTCGCGGACATCCTCCGGCTGAGCGAGGACGACCTGGAGTTGCTGCTGCCCGAGTACACGATCGAGCGCGCCTGCGACGTCTGGCACGCGGCGGGCGTCCCGCTCGTCGTGATCACGCGCGGGGAGCGTGGCGTGGTCGCCTCGCTGAACGGCGAGCGGATCTCCGTTCCGGCGCCCCCGACCGACGTGGTCGACACCGTCGGCGCCGGCGACTCCTTCACCGCAGGGCTCCTGCACCACCTCGGCACCAAGGGACTCGTCGGTGGACGGCTGACGGATCTGCGGATCGACGACATCTTCGACGCCTGTGTCTTCGCCTCCCGGGTGGCGGCCCTGACCTGCGGTGTCGCCGGGCCTAACCCGCCATGGGCCTGCGAGTTGCGGCTGCTGGCACCCGCGTCCGGACACGCTGCCGACTGAACGGCCGGCCGAACGGGCGGCACGTACGAACTCGGGCCAAGCCATTGACGCGCCGCCCTGAGCCCGCACATCATCACTCCCCAGCGGATGTCATCGCTGTCACATGTCATCGATGACATCTGTTTCCCGGGTCGCCCCCACCGCCCGGCACTGCGAATCCCCCGGCGTCGTACCACCGCAGCGGACGCGGACACGACGCCGCCGCCCCCAGTGCAGGAGAAACCATGAGCCGAGCCCCGGCCCCCCGCCGTGTCCCGCTGCGCCTCGTCGCCGCAGCCGCCGCGACCTGCGCACTCGCCGTCAGCGCCGTCGCCCCGCAGGCGGCGGCGGAGGACAGCCGGCCGTACACGGAGACGTACCGCCCCCAGTTCCACTTCAGCCCTGCGAAGAACTGGATGAACGACCCCAACGGACTGGTCTGGTTCCAGGGCGAGTACCACCTCTTCTACCAGTACAACCCGAGCGGCAACACCTGGGGCAACATGTCCTGGGGCCACGCCGTCAGCAAGGATCTGGTGCACTGGCAGGAGCTCCCCCTCGCCATCCCGCACGACGACGAGGAGATGGTCTTCTCCGGCAGCGCCGTCGTCGACCACGACAACACCGCGGGGTTCGGGACGAAGGAGAACCCCGCGATGGTGGCCGTCTACACCAGCCACTCCAAGGACGGCGGCAAGCAGGCCCAGTCCCTGGCGTACAGCACCGACCGAGGGCGCACGTGGACCAAGTACACCGGGAACCCGGTGCTCGACATCGGGTCGAAGGAATTCCGCGACCCCAAGGTCCAGTGGTACGCCCCCACCAAGAGCTGGCTGATGACGGTGTCGCTGTCCACCGAGCACAAGGTCCGGTTCTATTCCTCCAAGGACCTCAAGAACTGGACGCATCTGAGCGACTTCGGCCCGCAGAACGCGGTGGGCGGCGTCTGGGAGTGCCCGGACCTGTTCCCGCTGCCCGCCGACGGTGACCCCAAGCGCATCAAGTGGGTCCTCGTCGTCAACATCAACCCCGGTGGCATCGCCGGTGGTTCGGCCGCCCAGTACTTCGTCGGTGACTTCGACGGCAAGCGGTTCACGCCCGACGACGACGGCTCGTACACACCGCCGCCCGGCGTGGTGACGCAGGACTTCGAGGGGGCCGACTACGGCACCTGGCACACGACCGGCACCGCCTTCGGCGACGCCCCGGTCCCCGCACCCGCCCTCGGGACATCGGGCACGAGCGGGGCCGAGGGCAGGGGACTCGTCGACAGCTTCCACAGCGGTGACATGGAGACCGGCACCCTCACCTCACCGCCCTTCACCGTCGACAGCCCGTACCTCAACTTCAAGGTCGCCGGTGGCCGTCACCCGCACATCCCCGGCTCGGTGATGGGTGATCCCCCCGCGCCCGCGGGAGAGGTGCTCGCCGACTTCGAGCAGGACGGCTACGGCTCCTGGACCACCACGGGCACCGCCTTCGGCAGCGGCCCCGCACGCGGCACGGTCCCCGGGCAGAACCCGGTGACCGGCCAGGACGGCGGCGGCCTGGTGAACAGCTTCCTCGACGGCGACGCGACCACGGGCACCCTCACGTCGCCGGAGTTCACCCTCACCGCGAAGCACATCAACTTCCTCATCGGCGGTGGCAATCATCCCTCGGGCTCCGACGCGCCCACCGCCGTCCGGCTCGTGGTCGACGGCAAGACCGTGCGCAGCGCCACCGGCACCGACTCGGAAGAGCTCAACTGGTCCTCCTGGGACGTCGGCGACCTCGCCGGCCGGACCGCACACATCGAGGTCGTCGACCAGAACACCGGCGGGTGGGGCCACATCCTGCTCGACCAGGTCATGCTGTCCGACACCCCGGCGCGCCCCCGTTCGACCGAGACGGCGGTGAACCTCCTCATCGACGGCAAGGTCGTCCAGAGCGAGACCGGCGCGGACAGCGGCAGCCTGGACTGGGCCTCCTTCGACCTGCGCGCCCACCAGGGCAAGCAGGCCGTCGTCCAGATCGTCGACATGAACCGGGCCGGCTGGGGGCACATCCTGGCCGACCACTTCGTCGCCGCCGACCAGCCGGCGATCCCGAGCGTCCGGCGGGCTTCGTGGGTCGACCACGGCAAGGACTACTACGCGGCCGTCTCCTGGGAGGACGCCCCGGACGGCAGGCGCCGGATGATCGGCTGGATGAACAACTGGCAGTACGGCAACGACATTCCGACCTCCCCCTGGCGCAGCGCGCAGAGCATTCCGCGAGAGATGGCGCTGCAAACCGTGAACGGCCGGCTTCGGCTCACGCAGCAGCCGGTGTCCACGGTGGAATCGCTGTACACCGGAACCCCGGTCCGTGTGCGCGACGTGCAGATCGCGGAAGGCTCCGCGCCACTGGCGGGAGGCCGCGCCCGCGGCAAGGCGCTCGACATCCGTGCCACCTTCGCCCTCGGTGATGCCGAGCGTTTCGGGTTCAGGGTGCGCACCGGCGAAGGGCAGGAGACCGTCATCGGTTACGACAAGGAGGCCGGGGAGCTGTTCGTCGACCGCACGCGTTCTGGTGCGGTCGACTTCCACGGCGACTTCCCCGGCATGCAGCGTGCACCGCTGGCGGCCAAGGACGGCAAGGTCGAGCTCCGGATCCTGGTCGACTGGTCATCCGTCGAGGTATTCGGTGGCAACGGCGAAGCCGTCATCACGGACCAGATCTTCCCCGACCCGGACAGCGACGGCATCCAGCTCTTCGCCGAAGGCGGCTCCGCCCGCCTGGACAGGGCCCAGGTCTGGCAGGTGCGGTCGTACCGCGGCTGACCGGCCGCGCAGTTCCGTCGACGGTGCGGAGGCGGGGGACCGATCCCCGGAACCCGGCCTCCGCACCGCTCACCCATGCCGGCGCCGCCGGCGAGAGACAGGAGACAGGACATGAGGAAGACCCTGCTGGCCGAGTTCACCGCGCTCCCCGGAAACGAGGAACGCGTCGCCGAGCTCGTCAAGAACTACTCCGCCCGCGTCCGTGAAGAGCCCGGAAACCTGGCATTCGAGGTGTACACCAAGGAATCCAGCCCCCTGGCGTACTGGATCTTCGAGGTGTACGCGAACGAGGCCGCCTTCCAGGCCCACTTGGCGGCACCCTATGGCCCGCCGTTCAACGCGGCGCTCCTGCCGTTGATCGAGGAAAAGGAGTCCGTGCTCACCTTCCTGAGCCCGCTCGACCGATGAAAGGGCGGTGGCGCACCTCGTGTCCGCGTTCCGCCGCGAAAACGGTGAACAGCGGACGACAAGGGAGCCGACGAGACGGCGCGAAGACGGCCCTGGATCGGTGTTCCCACAGGTCAGAGACCATGCCCGGGCTCAAGAGGAGCACGGTCATCGACGCGCGCTCTCGGCCAGGCGGTCGCGCCAAGCCGGGACAAGGGTGAGGGTGAAGGCCCAGGGGGGTATCCGGTCCGGGCGGCGAGGATACCGGAGCCGACGGCCCCGACGGCCATGCCCGCTTCGTAAAGCGTGTTGCAGAACGTTGTGTCTGGGCAGGTCAGGGCAGGTTTCGGGGCTTGCTGCTCACGGGCCAGGGCGAGGTTGTGCATGTGGGTGACGGCCTGGACAGCGCGGTGGAGGCCGTTGCCGCGCTGGCGGCAGTCGCGGAGGATCTTGTAGTGCGGGTCGGCGTGAGCCCGACGTCGGCGACAGCAGCGATCTGGGCACGGAATTCGACCTCGACCTCATCAGGTCGAGCCTGGCCGAGCAGGGTCGCCCGTCCAGCGGGCGTCGGGGGAAACAGCGCGCCTGTTGGGTCAAGCAACGAGGGGACCCGTTCCCTGCCAGCCAGCGGTCCCCAGGGCATGCTGGGAAAGTCGGACACCAGGGTGAGATGGATCCCGAACGGGACCTGCGGCCGTCGCCTGAGCAGATCCAGGGCATGCGACGCCGCGGGCGGCGGGAGCATCAGACTGCACGAACTGGCGATGCCCTCTTCAACCGACTCCGTCACTGCGGCGTTGATTGCGGGATACATCCCGAAGTCATCGCAGTTGATGACCAGAAGCCGGGCATCGGGCGAATACCCGAGTAACTCACTCGACTTGACTTCAGGCGTGAACGCTGCGGGCCTGCCGCTTTCATCCATGCCCGCAGTCTGGAACCCAGCCAGACGTTGCGCACCGGGATATCCGCGCAGAACCACGGTAGTGCCGTCATTTCTTGGTTCTGGCAGAGATCTTGGGGAGCCGTCGCAGAGCGTCATCCAGCGTTCGAACGAAAGGCGGCCGGGTCCGACAGTGATCGATCTTGACGTGCCCGACGTGTGTGATGTCGAGTTGACGGTGAGAAGCGGCACCAGTGCAGAGGGGATCGGCGTGTTCATAGCGGAAGAGGGCGTTTTCGATCCTGTTGAGGTGCTGAAGCTCTACGGCTCGGTCGGCTGGGAGGGCTACACCAGCGACGTCGACAAGCTCTGCCGCGGTCTCGTGAACTCTCACCTCGTCATCACGGCACGGGACGGATCGGGATCCCTCCTGGGACTGGCGCGGACCGTCTCCGACGACGAGCACGTCTGTTACGTCCAGGACGTCGTGGTCAATCCGGCGAACCACCGGCAAGGGGTTGGCCGGGCGCTGGTCGAGCACTTGATGCGGCGCTACTCCCACTGCCGATTCTTCCTCCTGTCCACAGACCACGAGGCGTCACCGGAGGGCAGCCGCAACCACGCGTTCTACCGGAGTCTGGGCTTCCTGTCCTACAAGGAAAAGAAGATGGCAGGCTTCGGACTGCCAAGGAACCGCCCTGACCTGCGCGATACGGCTCCATAGGCAAAAGATCTTGGGGGGGGTACGGAGTGCTGCTGGAGCAGGATCATCTTGCGGAGTAGATCGAATCCGGCTCGGCCGTAGAACTGTCGTTTGATCTTCTTGATGCGATTGACGGCGCCCTCGATGCTGCCAGAGCTCCAGTCGAGAGTGAGTCCGGCGGTCACGGTGTCGAGGTCTCGGCGCAGGTGGGGTGCGAACCCGGTGCGGCCGGGCAGCCGGCTGGCGCCGATGGCGTCGATCCAGGTGGGACGTGTGGATCCGAGGCGGCCGGTGAGCCTCGCCGAAGCCGCGGACGTGTCTGGCGGCAGTGTTCAGTTCGGGGCAGCGGGCCAGGACGTCTTTCAGACCGGCCCCGTCCTCCTCGGTCAAGGTCGCGGGATGTCGGGTGAGCCAGTCGTTCGCCTGCCGTACCGGCGGTGGCCGTAGGGGTGCGGCGGACGGAGCCCCGCGCAAGGCGGCGATGTGAGCTCGGACCATGCCGTAGGTGACAGGAGCTGGCTCGGCGACCAGCTCGCCGTGCAGTTGGGTGACGCTGGTGCATCCTTCAGTAAATCGTCGTTCCAGGTGGGGCTTGTAGGGGTCCAGTCTGCTGGGCCGGGGGCGGTTGTCGCGGATGGCGTCCAGCTCCCTGCCTGCGCGGGGATGGTTCCATCGTCTGAAGTGAGGCGGTGGGCGTCCTCCGCCGAGATAATGATGATCGGTCCGCTCCACGGCTGGAACCACAGCGGACGCGGCCGGGGCGGCGGGCGTGGCGGCGGGCGTGGCGTCGGGATTTGTGTGGGTTGTCGGGTGATGATGGCGCGGTGCGACTTGATCACGTGTCCTATGCAGTGGCCCGCGACAGCTTCGTCTCGACCGTCCAGTGGATGGGATCGGCCCTGGGCGCCGGGTTCGTCGACGGGGGCGTGCACCCGCGATTCGGCACTCGCAATTTCATTCTCCCTTTGAGCGGTGGCACCTACGTCGAGGTCGTCACCACACTCGACCACCCCGCCGCCGACCGCGCACCCTTCGGCCAAGCGGTCGCGCGCCGCGCCGCCGGGGGCGGCGGTTGGCTCGGTTGGGTGGTATCCGTCGACGACATGGCCCCGGTCGAGACCCGCCTCGGCCGCACCTCGGCCGAGGGCCACCGCGTCCGCCCCGACGGGTTCGACCTGAGGTGGAAGCAGATCGGCCTGCTGGAACTGTTGGAGGATCCGCAACTGCCCTACTTCCTCCAATGGTTGGTCCCCGTCGAGGAGCGCCCGAGCGCCGACCCGCGCACCTCCACCACCATCCACGGGGTCTCCATCGCCGGCGACGCCGCTTCCATCGCCGAATTCCTTGGTGAACCGGCCGACCATCCCCTTGACCAGATTGACGTCACCTGGGTCGAGGATGAGGAACCGGGCCTGGTCTCGGTTGAGTTCGCCACCGCCCACGGCCCGGTCACGATCTGACCAGGGCCCAACTGAAGCCGACGGCTTCCACGTCCTGGCCCCCGGCGCCCCGCTCGTCCTGCAACTGCCCGTCGGACGCGTCCAGTGGCCGGCCAGGGCGTCGTGGATGCCCGCGGCGCTGCCGCGGTGTGCACCAGCAGGCCGGCGAGCACTACTGCCGCACCTGGATCCGCCTCCTGCCCCGCATCGACGCCGCCCGCCGGCGGCTCGCTCCCTCCACGGGAACTCCGCACCTCCGCGTCCTCTGCCTGCGCCCCGGCTGCGGCTGGGCGGAAAAGCACGCCGAACGCACCCGGGTCCGCCTCAGCGGGCCCGAGTCGGCGATGGCCTGCGCCGTCTGCCTCCATCACGGCCCGTACGAGGCCGCGATCACGACCGCTGCCGACGGCTACCTAGACGTGGCCGCCCTCTGCCGCAACCTGGTGAAGAACTCGCCCTGGCCAGCCGTCAGGGCACCCTGCACGTCATGGTCAAGGGCGGCGACTGGATCTTCGGTTCCCACCTCGTCGACGAGGCCCTCCAGGCCGTGGGCCTCACCCGCACCCAGATGCCGGCCCGCCTGTTCTGCCCCCAGGTCGTCACCGACACCGGCGCCAAGCTGTCGAGAGCCCTCATACGAGAAGGCCGTGCCCCCTTGCCCGAGGCCGCCGCCCCCTGGATGCTCGACACACGGCAGTGGCCCGGCACCGCCACCGAGTACGCCGACCAGCTGCTCGCCATGGCCGAGACCCTGCTCTCCGACCCCCGCCACTTCCTCCGCTCGTACGCGGCCGCCGAGATCGGCCGCCTGATCAGCGCACCTTCCCCAGGAGCGTTCCCTCCCGATGACCGACCGCACCGCCGCGTCCGCGAGCTCAACCTCTACCGCCAGTACTTCGAGCTCGTCGCCGCGGGCACCAAGACCATCGAGGTGCGGGTCAAATACCCGCACCTTGCCGACCTCGCCGCCGGCGACACCATCCGCTTCCGCATCAAGGACACCGACGAGACCTGCGAGGTACAGGTCCTCCGCGTCACGGAGTACCCCGACTTCGAGGCCCTCCTCGAGGGCGAGAGCCCGTCCCATGTCAACCCGACCGCCACCCGCGATCAGCAACTCGCCAACATCCGCACCATTTACGGCCCCGAGAAGGAAGCCCTCGGAGCCCTCGCCATCGAGATGAAGCGCATGGCCTGACCGATTCCCGCTTACCGCACGACGAAGCGGGCGAAGTCGCGGGGCGGGCCAGTCGCGGCGGTACCGCAGCCGGTCTTCGCGCAGGAGTCGCGGCCACGTAGGCGTCGTTCACAGCACGGGCGTGCGGCGCAGGCCGGCTCCCTCGCCCGCACCGCGGGCTTCAGTACAGCGAATGCCCTGGCCGAGGAAGTCAGGGGCGGTGACTGCCGTCCTTTCCCGCTTTGTCCTCTGTCTTAGCGTGCGCCTTCGTGCAGGGCTTCGGCCATGGGCGAAGCGCCGTCGGTCACGTATGCGCGGATTGAGCTGATGTACTCGTCGCGGTCGATACGCCCGTCGCCATCGGTGTCCAGCGCGTCGAATGCCGCTTCAGCGTTGCCGGCGGTGCTGCCGAGTGCCATACGCAGCCGTGTGAATTCCGCCCGGTTCAGGGCTCCGACGGCCTCGGTGTCAGCGAGGTCGAACAACGATCCCAGCGCCTGCCGGGCCGGCGGCGTCGAAGGTTGCGCCGCCTGCCCACGTCGCGTACCGGGCGAAGGTCACCTTGCCATCTCCGTCGGCGTCCATTGACGCATGCACCTGCTCGTGAGCGACGAGAGAGTTTCGGACGAGAGGGTCGTCTACGCTGCGTCCGAGTGCCTGGGCAGCGCGCTCGGGACGAGCAAGGTATTCCTGCCGGGAGATCACACCGTCACCGTCCGCATCCAGCATGGCGAAGATGTGGCCTTGTGCTGTTACGGCGGCTGCGGCCATGGGCGTGGGCATGAGGTCGTCCGATCGACAAGGGACAGGTGCAGGCAGGAGTCTGCCCTGGTCTGCGCTTCATCGACCGCAGGGCCATCACTGCGAGTGAACAGGCGCGTCGTGCTGACACGACGGCCCGGGGCGACGTCGCAGAAGTTGTGCCAGAGCCACTTCATGTGAACGAAGCCAGGCTGGCGTGCAGAGGCGGCTGCAGGGTTCAGTACGACGGCTGGTTGTTGAAGGCGAGCCGGCCGTCGTACTGCTCCGGGGTGTGGGACGGCTCGACCTCTTCTGAGAGATCAAGCCGTCAGAAGAGGTCGCCGATCCCTGCACGTTGTTCGACGTTGTCGGACTGCGCGGGGGCGAACGGAGCCTTCCACTGGCCCGTGCCTGGGTAGAAGTGCAGGACAGTGTCATAGGTGGCGCGGTCCTGGCCTTGCGCGAGCAGGTCGTTGCGGCCGTCGCCGTCCACATCGCCGATGCCGATGAGGTTCTTGAACGAGCCCCAGCCGCCTCCGATCTTCGTCCGGGCGGCGAAGGTGCCGTCGCCCTTGCCGAGATAGAGCCACAGGACGCCGTCGCGGTCGCGGGCGACGAGGTCACCGGCCGTGCCTCCCGCCAGGTCCCCGGTGGCAGTGAGTTGGTTGTAGACGCCCCAGCCACCGCCGATCCTCTTGCGGCCGGCGAAAGGGGCCGTGGCGTTGCCGGTGCCGGGGTAAAGCCACAGCGTCCCGCTCTTGTCCGTGGCCAGGAGGTCGTTGCGGCCGTCGCCCGTCACGTCGGAGCCGGTGGCGATCTGGTTGTAGTTGCCCCAGCCGCCGCCGATTCGGGTGCGCGGGGCGAAGGGCGCCTTGTTGTTGCCCTTGCCTTCGTAGAGCCAGAGGACGCCGACCTTGTCGCGGGCGACGAGGTCGCCGTTGGGGGTGCCACAGATGTTGCCGGCGGCGAGGATCCGGTCGTAGACGTTCCAGCCGCCGCCGACCTGGATCTCGTACGGCTCCTCGTACGCGTCGAGACTCCAGACCTGCCGGACGTCGTACGAGGTGACGTAGCCGTATGCGTCGACGGCGAGAACGTCCGGTGATCCGTTGTCGTCGAAGTCGTGCAGCCGGGGCGCTCGGGTGAGGGTAAAGGTGCCCTTGCGCTCGATGGACGGGCCTATCCCATTGGCGGGTGCGGCCTCCATCGTCCAGGTGTAAGCGCCGTTGTACGCGGCGAGGCCGTCGTCATACCGTCCGTCCCAGATGAGGGGGAAGGTGGTGACGCCCTCGCGGGGTGTGCCGTTGCCGATCTTCACGGTGCGGCCGGAGGCGGTGTGCTTCAGCGTCAGCGAAACCTTCGCGTTGAACCGGCTGAGCGTCCAGCCGGCCGTCAGCTTGCCGCCTGCACGGTCGAAGTCGAAGGTACCGGTCGGGGGCAGGGTCTCCTCCACCACAGTGAGGGCGGTCGGCTGGGCGGAGGTGCGCAGGAGGGTGGCGACGGGCTTGCCGGTCGCCTGGTCGAGAGTGATCCGGTACAGGCCCTCTCCGTGGGCGACGGTGCCGCCGAGGGCGAGCAGACCGCCGTCGGCGTCGGGGACGATCGACGTGGCGTGGTCCATGAGCGAGAACGATTCGCCGGTCTTCGCCGAGCGGACGGTGACCCGGTGGAGCGGGTTCGGGTAGAGCGCGCTGCCGCCGCCGGGCTTGGTGTACGCGACCCAGTCGCCGATCGTCCGGAGCACGGTGCCGTCTGCGTAGCCTGTGTGGTCCAGCGGTACTCCCAGGGCCTGGTCGGTACCCCTCGGCGCGACCACCAGCCTGCTGCCCGCAGAGTACGGGTTCTCCACCCAGGCCACATGGGTCGGCGTCAGGGTGAGGGACTCGATGTCCGTCGTGGGCTTGAGGGCGTACGTCTCCGCCAGCGCGCCCGTAGCTGGGTCCACCACGGAAAGGAAGCGCGAGGAGAAGTCGGCCGAGTGGTGAACGACGGCCAGCGCCCCCGGTCCGGCCGGATAGTCGAGCCTGGTGACGTGGCCTTCCGGCACGGCCACCTTCCGGTCGACGACCTTGCCTCCTTCCAGGGAAACCAGGTGGTGCTGCCGCACACCGTCCACCGTCGCTGACATCACCAGTGTGGTGCCGACGACTTGCTGGAGCTTGTACGGGGTGGCGTCCGTGTTGAACGCCGACGTGTCGATCACGATCGGTTCGGCCGCCCCGCCCATGTCGGTGAGCGTGAACACCGCCCCGGCCTGGGTGACGACGATGTCGGTGCCAGGGCTGCCTCGGTAGGACCTGACCGGCAGGACGGTGGTCGCGCCGTCGGCGTAGCGCGTCCACCGGTAGGCGGTGCCGTTGCCCGGACCTGTACGGGTGAGCATCCCGGTGCTGCCCGCGCTGACGATCACCGAGTCGGCGGGGACGGTCAGCGGAGCGACCGCGTCCTGCGAGGCCTGCGCGGATACGACGGGCGCCGAGCCCGCCACCGGGGTGGACGGGGTGGCGAGGGCGGGGGTGACGGCCAGAGCTGTGCCGGCCGTCACCGTGAGGACGACGGAAGCGGCCAAGGCGGGACGCCCTGAGGCGCTAATACTCCAGCCGTAGATCGTGATCTTGCTGTTCAGGGCTGGTCTGGAGATGGCTGCGGCCACCGTTGATCATCGTGAGTTGTGTGGACAAACGAAGATCAAGCGGTGGCCGCGGGGCACAGCGTAGTGCCTGCCCGGTGGCGGGCGATGTTCGACCAGCTGATGGGCCGCGTGGCGAGCCGGTTTGCTCGGGTCGAACCCCGACGTCGCGCAACCGCGTTGGTGCTCGGACTGCTGTCAGACCTGCCCAGGAAGAACTGCTGGACGCTGGCCGAGCATGCGGGCGACGCGACGCCGGACGGCATGCAGCACCTGCTGCATCGTGCGAAGTGGGACGCCGACGCTGTCCGCAATGACGTGCGTGGCTACGTCGTCGAGCATCTCGCCGACGACCAGGCGGTGCTCGTGGTCGACGAGACGGGCGATCTGAAGAAGGGCACGGCGACCGTCGGCGTCCAGCGCCAGTACACCGGCACCGCCGGCCGCATCGAGAACGCCCAGGTTGCCGTCTATCTCGTGTATTCCGCCGCCCGCGGTCACGCCTCCATCGACCGAGCCCTGTACGTGCCACGCTCTTGGACCGAGGATCCGGACCGCTGCCGGAGCGCGGGCATCCCGGACGATCTGGCCTTCGCCACCAAGCCCCAGCTCGCCGCCCGCATGGTCGAGCGGGCGCTGGACGCGGGAACCCCCGCACGCTGGGTCGCGGGCGACGAGGTCTACGGCGACAACCCCCACCTGCGGATCACCCTTGAACGCCGCCGGACCGGCTACGTCCTGGCCGTCTCCAGCACCCACACGATCACCACGCGCGCTGGGAAGTTCCAGGCGAAGACCCTGGCCGCGCGGATCCCGAAGCGGGCCTGGCAGCGACTGTCAGCTGGAGCGGGCGCGAAGGGCGAGCGGTACTACGACTGGGCACAGGTCGATATCCGCGACCCCGCCGGTCGGCCCGACCACTGGTGCCTGCTGGTCCGCCGCAACCGTCGCACCGGCGAACTCGCCTTTTACCGCTGCTTCTCACCCGGGCCGGCGACACTGTCGGAACTGGTGCGGGTGGCCGGGCGGCGCTGGACGATCGAGGAGACATTCCAGGCCGGCAAGGCCTGACCGGCCTGGACGAGCACCAGGTTCGCCGCTGGACCTCCTGGCACCGCTGGGTCACCCTCGCGATGCTCGCCCACGCCTTCCTCGCCGTCACCGCAGCCACCGAACGACACGACCAGCCCGCCCAGCCCGCCCTCGACGGCCTGATCCCCTTGACCGGAAACGAGATCCAGCACCTGTTCGCAGCCCTGATCAGCCCGGTCCACGACGTCGCACACCGCCTGCGCTGGTCACACTGGCGACGCCGACACCAAGCCCGCGCCCGAGCCTGCCACTACCGACGGCAAGCAACAGCCCAGCCGTAGAGGCTGGTGTTCCCTGACCGGTGGCGATATCGAGATGTCGCGAGGTCGGTTCCGATGCATACTTCCTCACCGTGGAAACCATGACAGGCGAGCTGCGACGCCTTCGATCCGGACCGGGAGCCGAGGATGACGACCAGCTCCGGCCGTTTCTCGTACGCTGCCGGTTCACAGCCGAGGATCCGGCCCAGGTCATAGCCAATGCGCGTGCGGTACTCACGTGCGTGGTCGCGCAGATGACTGAGTGGCCGGCGGATGAGCTTTGGCCGCAGCTGCTGCCGAACTGGTTCATCCAGCGGTGCGCACCCGAGACTCCGGAACCGGAGCACGGCGAGCCTTTCGACACCGAGGCGTGGCTGCGTCAATGGCGGGCCATGACGCCAGAGGAGAGAGCGGCCGTCGATCAGGAACCGTGGACGCTCTCGGGTTGGCTGTACTACTTCGACCCGACCGAGGAAGGAATGGGAGACGACCGCAGCTGGTGGTGGTGGCACGCAGGAACCGACGAGTCGGGCGGCTGGGTGCAGGTGGCCACCACGGGCTGGCCCTTCAGTAGCGGTTCGCTGTCCTGGCTGATTGAGGCCAGTGGGGGTACGGATCTCGTCTACGGACCATGACCAGCGACTCGCCATGATCGCGAACTACGGCTGGAGTACTAAGGGGCGCCGAACGGAAGTACTTCAAGGGGGATTCCTCCCGAAATCTGTGGTCGTGGCATTGGTGGGCCGCGATCACAGGACTCACGAGAGCCGTTCGAGGTTGTACGGCAACTCGGCAGCCGGACCCCAGTTGCGTCCTTTTCTCGATACTTTGACACCTGATACGCCACACGTGATCTGGCGACGCAGGCGGGCCATCAGTGACAGCAGATGCCCAGTTACGCATTCCCTGGGGCGATCCAATGCTCGGCGAGTCGGGGTGCGGAGTTGAACTCCTCAGGCTGGGACAGTACTTGTGGTCCTTCAGGTCTTTGCACGTGGTGTCCGTGCGCCATAGCGGGAAGATGGAAGTGGCAGCAGGCGCACGATGTTCGTCACGTTGACCTGTCGGTCTTGAGGGTGCAGCCACGAGACGCCTGCGACTGCTAGGACCGCTCCAGCGGCCCATCGACGCTCTCGCCTGGGATTCCGCCACTACTATCAGAGATATTTCGATTCGCACCTCGTCCTGCGGCGCCCAGAAAACGCTCACCCTTGGCGCGCGTACCGAGGCGGCATCGACGCTCCTGGAGCTCCAGGTGGGTCCGCCATGGGCTCCGACCTTGACCCGGAATCACACGACCACCCCCCTTTGGGCGTATGGGGAGAGTCTTCGATGAGTTGTCGTAGACGGCACTCCGAATGGCGGCGGAAGCTACCGCCACGAGCACCCGCTGTTCTTGTAGTGACCCGACCCTGGCAAGCCACCAATCGTGCACCGAGATTGACGTATTCCATCGGCCCTTGCCCCCGCTTGCGGCTCCCTGCGGCCGACGGATCGGCACACGTCCGACCCCGTCCAAAGGGTTGATCTGCTCCCTGCGTCTGTGGGGTTGGTCCCTTCAGTGGTGGCTGCGTCCCTGACGAGGTGATGTTGCTCCCTGCCCGTGCGGGGATGGGTTGATTTCGGGGCTGTGGTGAGCATTCTCGATGTATTGACCATGCCAGCGGCTTGTCATGGCTGCTCCCCGCTTGCGTGGGGGTGGTCCTGTCGCGCCGCCGCACCGGCGGGGAGCTGGCCCGCTGCTTCCCGTGCTTGCGGGGTGGTCTCGTCGGGAGGGCGTGTATGTCCGGCTTGCGGTGCTGCTCGCCGTACACGTCCACACCGCGCGTCTCGCCGGACTGCTGGCCGCGCCGGCTCCCGGCGACTGGGCGCGCGCCGCCATCGGCCAGGGCAGCCATCACCCGTCCCCGCCCGCCCGAACGTGACGGGCGGGTCACCTGCTGCCCGCCACTGCGCCCCCAAGTACCGGGGACGGCCCCGATTCACCGGCCACGACGAGGCCGTCCCGGACACCACTGCCCTGGACGGGGCGATCGTGCGGGCCGCCACGGCCGAGGGTGCGGCCCGGTGGGCGGCCTCAGAGGTCCCGAAGGTCTGGCGTACTCCCGGGGGCTCCGGAGCGACCGCCCGCCTGTTCGTCGACACACGGCACTCCAGCCCCCGCTGTCACTGACGTCTGCGCGACACGTCGCCGCCGCCAGCTCCGCCCGCAGGGCGGCGAACGCGGGGTCGCCGCGCAGCGAGCCCGGCGGGTGATTGCGTGCCTGCGGATGCCAGTGCCTGACCCTGGCGTGGGGTTCCTTGCTGGCCGGTCGGCGAGATCGTGCCGCTGCCCCGCGCTGCTCGGTGTCACCGGCGCCGATCCCGTCAGCGGGTGCAGGTGATCAGCAGTGGACGGCATGCTCGACGTCCGCGGCCGGCCTCGCCGAATCGTCGCCACCATCCGCGAACGCCACCACGCGGTCCAGGAACTCCTCGCCCAGCTGCCGGTCCCTTCGCGGGGTCAGCCGTGACTTGGACCTGGACTACTACTCCGTCCGCCGATACGCCCGGACCGCCGATGTCAACGAACTGCTGGTGCAGGTCACCCAGCGGCGGACTCTGCTGGACGACCACAAGCCCTGCATCTACCAGCGCTTCACCCAAGGATGCAGCAGTGCCACCCCACTGCTTACGGGCTGTTGCAGAGGTGGCGAGTCACTACGCCAGGGAGTGGGAGCGATTGGCCGACGTGCTGCAGCAAGACGATCGGCGGCGCGAGCCCCAGCAGGTAACCAAGTCCGTACAGCAGCAGACGGCAAAGCACGCAACTGACGTCTCCTGTTGACTCCGTAGCCGGACTTCCCGCCCACCGGGTAAGCCGAACTGCGGGAGCAGTGCCTGAACGGGCTGTCACAACACTGCACGCCCATTCTCGTGAGTGAACGTCTCTGCAGGTGCTGGCTTCGCTTAGGCAGCCCAAAACCGTCAACCTGGCGACTGTGCCGGGATGGTGGTGCACGGCGCCCGCATCGCTCCGGGATAACCATTCCGTGGACCCGGGTGCCGACCTGTCACCCAGGGGCACGTTTCCGTATCGCCTCGAAGGGGACGGCTGCCGGAAGCACCCCCTGGAGCAGGCGCTTCACCTCCAGTGGGAAGCGGCAAACAGGCCAGGTCGATCCAGCCGGCTCGGATCATCTCGCGCTCTTAGCTGCCCGCGAACGTAGTTTCCCAACCGGACGTCATCCGCGCGCCACTGGGCACATTTCGCCACGGGCCTCGGCCTTGCGGGAATCGGGACTTGGGCATCTTCTGAGCCTGACACCCCACCCGGCCACCGCCTTCGCACCCATAAATCGCGTGGCGCTCGTGGTGTTGTCGTGGAGATTTGAACCTACGGAGCACTAGGGCCTGTTGTGAAAGTGCTGGTCACAGCCATTCGTTGATGGCTGCGATCAGCACTGTCGCTTCGTAGCGGACGGCGAGTTTGTCGTACCGG